>NZ_SMKS01000120.1:0-7474 GCF_004348435.1 Saccharopolyspora terrae
GACCGCGCCAGCGGAGCGAACACCTCCGCCGCGAACTCCTCCAACCGGCCACGCACCCGAGCGAGATCACCCTGCTTCACAAAACAAGATCATCCCACACCAAGATCCACACCTAACAAAGCACTACTAGGAGCTGTTGAGGAATTGCTTTGCGTGGCGGTGCGGGTAGCGGAACCTGAGCGCCTCCGTGGACTCCGTGCGCCGCTCCTGATGTATGCCAATACACGGCGTCACGGCGTACTCGCCACGAAGGCGCTGAAGAACCCGCGGCGGTGCATGCTGCTCAGGTGGTGGAAGAGGATGCGGCTCCGCCGCATTCTCACAACAGCTCCTCGCAGGCGCGGCCGTCGCGTCCGGTTCCTTCAGTGATCCGCCTGACGCACCGGAATACCGGCCGTCCGCCGCAGGTTGTGATCGACATGCGTGTCGTTGGTTTCACCGAGTTCGGCGGTCCGGAGGTCCTGGGTGTGCACGAGGTGCCGGAGCGGCATCCCGGCCCCGGCGAAGTGCGGATCCGGGTGCGCGCGGCGGCGGTCAACCCGACCGACACCGCCGGTCGCGCGGGCTGGTTCCCCGATCGGTACCGCGACGCCGAACCGCCCTACGTGCCGGGCATGGACGCCGCCGGCGTCATCGACGAGATCGGCGAGGGCACCGACACCGACCTGCGAGTCGGCGATGACGTGATGGCCATCGTCATCCCGTCCGGTGCGCACGGCGCCTACTCGGAGAGCATCGTGCTGCCCGCCGCGTCCGTCACCCGCGCCCCTGCCGGGACCGGTCACGACGCCGCGTCGACGCTGCCGATGAACGGGCTCACCGCTCGCCTCGCCCTCGACCGGCTCGCGCTGCCGCGCGGCGGCCTGCTCGCCGTCACCGGCGCCGCCGGAACCCTCGGCGGCTACGTCGTGCAGCTGGCCAAGGCCGACGGCCTGCGGGTGATCGCCGACGCCAAGGACTCCGACCGCGACCTGGTGGCCTCGCTGGGCGCCGACGAGATCGTCGAGCGCGGCGACGACGTCGCCACCCGCATCCGCGAGATCGCGCCCGGCGGTGTGGACGGCGTCGTGGACGCGGCGGTGCTCAACGACGCGGTCGAGGCCGCGGTCCGCGACGGCGGCGGCATCGCCACGGTGCGCTGGTTGGAGCAGGCCAAGCTCGACCGGCTGCGGCAGCAGGTCGAGGAGGGCGCGCTGACGCTGCGCGTCGCGGACACCTACCCGATCGAGAAGGGTGCCGAGGCGCACCGGCGGCTCGAAGCCGGTGGCACGCGGGGCAGGTTGGTCCTCCGCTTCTGACCGCTGGCGGCGGCCGGACGGTCAGGGCCCGGCCGCCGCCAGCTCCTCCCACAGCTCGTCGGGGACGGGCGCGTCGAACAGCTCGGCGTTGCGCCGGACCTCCTCCGGCGATCGCGCTCCCAGCACCACCGACGCCACGGCCGGGTGCCGCGCGGCGTGCGCGATGGCGGCCTGCGGGAGCGCCACCCCGTGGCGGCGGCAGATCTCGACCATCCGCCGCGCCCTGCCCACCACCTGCGGTGATGCCGGGAGGTAGTCGTAGACGGCGTGGGCGGCGGGGTCGTCGGTGGCCAGCACCCCGCCGTTGAACACCCCTGCGGCCAGCACGGACACGCCGCGGCGAGCGCACTCGTCCAGCAGCGGCTCACCGGAGGGGTCCAGCAGCGTGTAGCGGCCCGCGAGCATCACGGCGTCGACGTCGGTGTCGGTGACGAAGCGCCGCAGCATCTGCCACTGGTTCATCCCTACGCCGATCGCCCCCACCACTCCCTGCGAGCGGAGCTCGTGCAGGGCCGGGTAGGCCTCGGCGACCGCTTGCGCCCAGTGCTCGTCCGGGTCGTGCAGCAGCACCAGGTCGACGCGGTCCAGCCCCAGTCTGTCCACACTGGATTCCAGCGAGCGGCGGACGCCGTCGGCGCTGAAGTCCCACCGCCGCGCGAAGTCCGCGGGCGCCTCGAACCCGCCCGCCACGTCGTGGGCGCGCCCGGGGTTCGGGACGGGTTCGAGGATCCTGCCGACCTTGGTCGACACCGAGAACTCGTGCCGGGCCCGTCCTGCCAGCGCCGCGCCGAGCCGGCGTTCGGCCAGCCCCAGGCCGTAGTGCGGTGCGGTGTCGAAGTAGCGGATCCCGGCGTCCCACGCCGCCGCGACCGTCTCCGCCGCCGTCGCCTCCGAGACCTCGCGGTAGAGGTTGCCGATCACCGCACCGCCGAAGCCCAGGGCGCTCACCCGCACCCCGGATCCGCCCAGGACGGTCACTTCCGCAACCGCAGGCCTTGCATGCCGCCGTCGACCGCCAGCGACGTCCCCGTCGTGGCGCCGGCCGCGGGCCCCGCCAGGTAGGCGACCGCGGCCGCGACCTCGTCGGCGGAGACCAGGCGCCCCGAGGGCTGCCGGGCGTTCAGCGCGGCCAGCTCCGCGTCCGGGTCGTCCGCCGCCGACAGCAGCCGACGCACCCACGGCGTGTCGGCGGTGCCCGGGTTCACGCAGTTGACGCGGACCCCCTCGGGGAGGTGATCAGCGGCCATCGCCTGGGTCAGCGACAGCACGGCACCCTTGCTGGCGCTGTAGGCCGCGCGGTCCGGAAGGCCTGCCGTCGCCGCGATCGAGCACGTGTTGACGATCGACGCGGCGGCCGACCTGCGCAGGTGCGGCAGAGCGGCGCGGCTGGTGCGCACGATGCCCAGCACGTTGACGTCGAAGACGCGACGCCACTCCTCGTAGGAGTTCGTCTCGACCGTGCCCTGCGCGCCGATGCCCGCGTTGTTGACCAGCACGTCCAGGCCGCCGTGGTGCTCGACGGACTCCTTGACCGCTTCGCGCACCGAGTCCTCGTCGGTGACGTCGCACCGGAGACCGAGCATCCCGGCCGGAACCCCGCCCGGGTCCAGGTCCAACGCCGCGACCTTCGCCCCGCGATCGGCCAGCGTCCGCGCCACCGCCAGGCCGATTCCCGACCCGCCGCCGGTGACCACCGCCGCCAGACCCTCGAACTCCCCTGCGCTCACCGGTCAGCCCCTTCGCTCGCCGAGATCTCCTGGAGCTCTAGCACCCCGAACGAGCAGGCGACAAGGAATCCGACTCCGCCCCCACGACCTCGACCCGGGAGTCCTCCACCTCACCCTCGACGACCACCACGCGCCCGCGCTCGAACCACGAGAAGCCCCCAGAACTCCCAGGAGGAGGAAACTCGCTGCTCCTCGGCACGTTCGTCGTGGGCGTTGAGGGATAGGACGTGGGCGACTCAGTGCTCGAGGCGCACCGCTCATGACCACCCATGCATGTCACCTTAGCTCCCGTATCACACCAATCCTTGGGGAGATGCTGGTTCTCAGGCGGTTACCATCGGGGAATCATGGCCTCTGGTGAACTGCTCGCCATCAGCGACCTGCACGTTGCTGCTGATGAGAACAAGGACATAGCCCGGAAGCTGCGCCCCGGCTCCGATCACGACTCGCTGCTGGTCGCCGGGGACGTCGGCGAGATGTCCGACGACATCACCTGGGCTCTGGAGATGCTGGCCGGGCGCTTCGAGAAGGTCGTGTGGGTTCCCGGCAACCACGAGTTGTGGACGCCGAAGCAGGATCCCCTGCAGCTGCGCGGCGAGGCGCGCTACCTCGAACTGGTGCGGCGCTGCCGTGAGCTCGGCGTCGTCACACCCGAGGACGACTTCCCGGTGTGGACCGGCCGGGGCGGACCGGTCACGATCGCGCCGCTGTTCGTGGGCTACGACTACACCTTCCGCCCCGCCGGCACCTCCACCACGGAGGAGGCGCTGGCCGTGGCGCACGAGTCCGGGGTGGTGTGCACCGACGAGTTCCTGCTGCACCCGGACCCCTACCCCAGCCGCGACGCGTGGTGCCGAGCCCGCGTGGACCACAGCGAGAAGCGGCTCGCCGAGTGCGATCCGGACCTGCCGACGGTGCTGGTCAACCACTACCCGCTGGTCCGCCAACCCACCGACGTGCTCTGGTACCCGGAGTTCGCGCAGTGGTGCGGCACGGTGCGCACCGCCGACTGGCACGTGCGGCACCGCGCGGCGGCCGCCATCTACGGCCACCTGCACATCCCGCGCACGACCTTCTACGACGGGGTCCGCTTCCAGGAGGTCTCGATCGGCTACCCGCGCGAGTGGAAGCGCCGGGGCCTGCCCGACGAGCCGCTGCGCCGCGTGTTCCCGCAGGAGTCGTGATGCTCGAACGAGTCCTGCCCGACGATCTCGCGCGGCACGAGCTGTTCACCGACCCGCCGGAGGCGCGGTTGTTCGCCGAGGAGGCCGCGGTGATCTGGCGAGCGGTCGACAAGCGACGTCGCGAGTTCGCCACCGTGCGCCACTGCACCCGCACCGCCCTGGCCGAGATCGGCGCGCCCGTCGGCCCTCTCCTGCCTGGTGAGCGCGGCGCTCCGGGCTGGCCACCGGGAGTCGTGGGCAGCATGACGCACTGCGCGGGTTACCGAGCGGCCGCGGTCGCCTGGGACGAGGCGGTGCGCACGATCGGCATCGACGCCGAACCGCACGAGCCGCTGCCCGACGGCGTGCTCGACGCGGTGTCGCTGCCGGCCGAAAGAGCCATGATCTCGGCGCTGCCGGGCACGGTGCACTGGGATCGAATCCTGTTCAGCGCCAAGGAGTCGGTCTACAAGTCCTGGTTCCCGCTGACCGGCGAGTGGCTCGACTTCGAGGAAGCCGAACTCACCCTCTCCCTCGACGGCACCTTCCACGCCCGCCTGCTCAAGCAGGGCCACGACCCCCGCGGCGCACCCCTGACCTCGTTCACCGGCCGCTGGCTGGCCGAGGACGGCCTGATCATCACCGCCGTCGTCGACCGCTGAGCGGACTCGCCGGTGTCCGGCGTGCCGTACTCTGCTGCTCGAACAGCAGTCGCCCGAGGGGAAGAGCGGTGGCGGGACTTCCGGACTGGTCGCTGATCGACGTGCTCCACCGCTCGACGTCCGCCGTGGCGCTGTGAAGCGGCCGACGATCATCGACATCGCCCGCGCGGTGGGCGTGTCCAAGGCCGCGGTGTCCTACGCGCTCAACGGCCGCGGCGGCGTGTCCCAGGAGACGCGGGAACGCATCCTCGACGTGGCCGCGGACATGGGCTGGCGCGCCAGCAGTGCGGCGCGCGCCTTGTCGAGCGACCGGGCCGCCACCGTCGGCGTCGTGCTCGCGCGGTCCCCGGAGGTGCTGCGGACCGAACCCTTCTTCATGCAGGTGGTCGCCGGGTTGGAGCAGACGCTCTCGGCGCACGGCTTCTCGCTCCAGTTGGCACTGGCGTCGGATCCGGGCACCGAGCTGGAGACCTACCTCCGGTGGTGGGCGGAGCGCCGCGTCGACGGGGTGCTGCTGACCGATCTGCGGGTCGACGACCCGCGCCCGGCGCTGTTGCGGGAACTGCGGATACCGGCGGTGTTCTTCGGGACCGAGCAGCCGATGGCCGGGATTCCCGTGCTGTGGGTCGACGAGCACGACATCGCCGACAGCGCGATCGGGTACCTCACCGGCCTGGGCCACCGCAGGATCGGCCACGTCCAGGGACCGGGGCAGCTGCGGCACACCGCTCGCCGCGAGCGGGAACTGCGGCGTGCGGCGAAGGAGCGGCCCGGCGTGGCGCTGATGCGCGATCAGGGCGACTACACCGAGGGCGGCGGCGTGGCCGCCACGGCGCGGCTGCTGGCTTCGGCGCGGCCACCGACGGCGATCATCTACGACAACGACGTGATGGCGGTGGCGTCGGTGGCGCGGGCCGCGGAACTCGGAGTGCGGGTGCCCGGGGACGTTTCGGTGCTGGCGTGGGACGACTCGATGCTGTGCCGGGTGGTGCACCCGGCGATCACGGCCTTCTCGCACGACGTGGGCGCGGCCGCGGCGCGGGCGGCGCTGATGCTGCTGGAGCTGATCGAAACGGGCGTCGCCGACGACTCCCGGTTGCAGCCCAGAGAGCTGATCACGCGCGAGAGCACCGGCGCGGCACCGGCGTTCGGCTGACCGGAGCAGCACGAGGGCACCAAAGGTAACGAATCGGTCACGCAGATCGGACCGGCCTTCTTGTTAACCGGTTAAGTCCCTAGTTTGAGCGGCGGACCCAACGACGGGTCCGACGAGGCCGAGGAGTCGTTTCGTGATCAAACGCTCACTCGCGGCGGTGTCGCTGATCGCGGCACTGCTCGCCGGGACGCTGACGGGATGCGCGGGCTCGGCCGAAGACCCCAACACGATCACCTACTGGGCCAGCAACCAGGGCAAGAGCGCCGAGCAGGACATGGAGATCCTGCACGACGAGCTCGCCCAGTTCACCGCCCAGACGGGCATCGAGGTGAACGTCGAGGTCATCGGCTGGTCCGATCTGCTCAACCGGATCTTGGGCGCCGCCACCTCGGGGGTCGGGCCCGACGTGGTCAACCTGGGCAACACCTGGGCCGCGTCGCTGCAGGCCACCGGCGCGTTCGTCCCGTTCGACGACCGGCTGATGCAGCGCTTCGGCGGCCGGGAGCGGTTCCTGGACAGCAGCATGAGCTCGACCGGCATGGCGGGCCAGGTCCCGACGTCGCTCCCGCTCTACGGGTTGAGCTACGGCGTCTTCTACAACAAGAAGCTCTTCGCCGAGGCCGGGCTGGCTCCCCCGCGCAACTGGGACGAGTTCCTCGCCGCTTCCGAGCGCCTGACCGATCCCGCCCGCAACCGCTGGGGACTGACCATCGCGGGCGCGAGCTACACCGAGAACGCGCACTTCGCCTTCATGTTCGCCCGCTGGGAGGGCGTCGACCTCATCACCGCCAACGGGCCCGAGTTCGACTCGCCCGGCGCCGTGTCCGCCGTGCAGCGCTACCTGGACCTGATGTCGACGCAGAAGGTCGTCAGCCCCGGGGACGCCGAGGAAGGCAACACCTCCAGCGCCGCGGAGGACTTCACCGACGGCAACGCGGCGATGCTCATCGCGCAGAACAGCGTCATCCCGACGCTGGAGGACAACGGGATGTCCGAGGACGCCTACGGCGTGGTCCGGCTGCCCGCGCCCGATCCGCTGCCGCGAGGCGGCACGCCGGCGCTGAGCCACGTGGCCGGGTCGAACGTCGCGGTGTTCGCCGACAGCCCGAAGCGCGAGCAGGCGCTGAAGCTGGTGGAGTTCCTGACCAGCAAGGACGTCCAGGCGTCGTTGAACAAGAAGTACGGGACGCTGCCGGTGGTCACCGACGCCTACGACGACCCCGCCTTCCACACCGAGGAGGACGAGGTCTTCTCGGACGTGCTGGCCCACTACTCGGAACCGGCACCGATGATCCCGACCGAGGCGCACTTCGAGACGACCGTGGGTTCGGCGATGCGGGACCTGTTCGCCGAGATCGCCACGGGCCGCCAGGTCACCACCGATGACGTGCGGGCCGCGCTGGCCGACGCCGAGCAGAAGATGCGAGGTACCGGAAGTTGACCAGCACCGCTGCCCCCTCCCCCGCCC
>NZ_SMKS01000121.1:0-6853 GCF_004348435.1 Saccharopolyspora terrae
CCCCCCCGAGACGGAGGTAACGGGATTGACCGATCTGTCCGCCACCACCGGCGTGACGGACCGCCCGAGCGGCACCGCGCAGGAACCCGGGCGGGGCAACGGGAATCCGGATCCGATCCGACGATTCCTGGATCAGCAGAACCCCGAAACCCCTTGCCTGGTCATGGATCTGGCGCAGGTGCGAGACCGCTACCGGCAACTGCGCACCGCGCTGCCGGATGCGCGCATCTGCTACGCGGTCAAGGCCAATCCCACTCCCGAGGTCGTCGGCGAGCTCATCGCCGAAGGTGCTTCGTTCGACGTCGCCAGCCCCGGTGAGATCGAGCTGTGCCTGGCCAAGGGCGCGGCACCCGAGTCGATCTCCTACGGCAACACCATCAAGAAGCGCCGCGACATCGCCCGCGCCCACGAGCAGGGCGTGCGCCTGTTCGCCACCGACAGCCACGCCGACCTGGTCAACATCGCCGAGGTCGCGCCGGGTTCGCAGGTGTTCTGCCGCGTCCTGGTCGACAACACCGGTTCGAAGACCCCCTTCGGCCGCAAGTTCGGCTGCACCCCGCAGCAGGCCGCGGACCTGCTGGTCCGCGCCGCCGAGCTGGGCCTGGACCCCTGCGGCGTGTCGTTCCACATCGGATCGCAGCAGCTGGACCCGGCCGCCTACCGGCACGGCGTCGACGCCGCAGCCGGTGTGTTCGCCGACTGCGCCGCGCGCGGAGTGCGACCGCGCATGGTCAACCTCGGCGGGGGACTGCCCGCCGGCTACACCGAGACCGCGCCGCCGCTGGCCGACTACGTCACGGCCATCGAGCAGGCGCTGGATCACGCGTTCGGCCCGCAGCGGCCGGAACTGCTCATCGAGCCCGGACGGTTCATCGTCGGCGACGCCGGCGTGCTGCGCAGCGAGGTCGTGCTGGTCACCGACTCCTGCGACGGGCAACGGCGCTGGGTGTACCTCGACATCGGGCGCTACAACGGACTCGCCGAAACCGAGGGCGAGGCCATCACCTACCGGTTGCGCACCTCGCGCGACGGTGACCAGGAAGGCCCGGTCGTGCTGGCCGGGCCCACCTGCGACGGTGACGACGTGCTCTACCAGCGGACCCACTACGAGCTTCCGCGCACGCTGCGCGGCGGCGACTGGGTGGATCTGCTGTCGGCGGGCGCGTACACCGCGAGCTATTCATCGGTGGGTTTCAACGGGTTCACCCCGCTGCCCACCTATTGCGTCGACGGCGATCAGCGGCCGTGATCTGCTGCGGCGGCACGTCCGTCCGCGGTGGCGCGAGAAGCGAGACGCGGCGAATCTGCGAAATGATGGGAGGTCGATAGATGTCCGTTGACACCGGAGCACAGGTCGGTCTGTTCACCGGAAGGCACGTCCTGGCAGAGCTGGAGGGCGTTGAACCGGAACTGCTGGACGACGAGCAGTACCTGCGAGAAGTCCTGCACAACGCGCTGAGCGAGTCGGACGCCACGGTGTGCCAGATGATCGCCAAGCGGTTCGACCCGCAAGGCGTCACGGTGTTGGCGCTGCTGTCGGAGTCCCACGCCTCGCTGCACACGTACCCGGAGGACGGCTCGATCTTCATCGACGTGTTCACCTGCGGGCACACCGCGAAGCCGGAGCTGGCCGTGGAACTGCTCGCCGAGGCCCTCCAGCCGACGACCAAGAACGTGCAGACGATCCAACGAGGCCACGACTACGCCGAACTGGTCTGCTGAGGGTGCGACGGTTCGTTCTCGGCCTGCTCGGCGGTGCGGGTGGCAGAACCTGAGCGATTTCGTGGACTCCGTGCGCCACTCCTGATGTGTTCCGCTTACCCAGGGGTTGGACATCGGCGTCGCGGCGTACTCGCCACGAAACCGCTCAGAACCTGCGGCGGTGCGAGTTGCTCAGGTGGGGAGAGCGAAAGCGGCTTCGCCGCTTGCCGGATGTCCGCAGTTGGACCTGAGTGGGGAACGGTCTACTTTCGCGTGTCGGCGGGCCCGCCACGGGAGCCGGCGGGATGCTTGGCACAAATCGATGGGGAATTCAGGAGGAACACCGTTGATCGAACTCGACGGGCACCGGTGGATCAAGGAGCCGATGGGCGCCGACCTGCAGCGCCTGTGGCGGGTGGACGACGTGCTGTGGGAGGGCGACACCCCCTACCAGCACGTGGTGATCGCGCGGACCGCGCAAGGCGTCTCGCTGTTCTGCGACGACGACCGCCAGAGCACCGAGTTCTCCCAGCTGGTCTACCACGAGGCCATGATGGTGCCGGCGTTCCTGCTGGCCGCGCAGGTGGATCGGGTGCTGATCATCGGGTCGAGCGAGGGCGTGGCGAGCCAGATGGCCGTCGCGGCCGGTGCGACCCGGGTGGATCACGTCGACATCGACGAGCTGTGCGTGCGCAAGTGCGCCGAGCACCTGCCCTACGGCTACACGCCGGAGGAGCTGGCCGCCGCCGAGAAGGGCGAAGGTCCGGTCACGATCCACTTCGCCGACGGCTGGAGCTTCCTGGACACGGCCCCGCCGGAGGGCTACGACATCGTCGTGGTCGACCTGCCCGACGAGCGCGCTGACGACGACGGTCAGCACAACCGGCTCTACGGCCTGGAGTTCATCCAGCGCTGCCAGTCGGTGCTGTCGGCCGGTGGTGTGGTGGCCTTCCAGGGCGGTTGCCCGACGGTGTGGCGCAACGAGACGCTGATCCGCGCCTACAACCGGTTCCAGTCGGCGTTCGAGACGGTCGCCTACTTCGGTTCCGACGAGCACGAGTGGGCGTTCCTGTTCGGCCGGGTCGAGCCGATCGACGACCCGATCAACCTCATGCTCGAAGCGCTCCCGAGCAGCGCCTACGAGCCCGAGACGATCGACGACGCGTCGCTGATCGGCGCCACGGTCCCCCCGATCTCGGTGCGGAACCAGTCCTGACCCAGGAACCTCCTTCCGTCCTCGACGCTCCGTCCTACGGGGCGTCGAGGTAGGGGTGGAAGTCCATCGCCCCGTCGCGCGGGAGGAACCACTGGTCGAAGGCGAGGCCCTGGGTGTGCAGCTCGGCTTCGAGCTTGGCGGCCCGCTCCACGACCTCCGGCTCGGCATCGCCGGCCAGCGGCACGTCGATCTCGTAGAGCTCGTGGTGCTCCAGGCCGCCGAAC
The DNA here is from genome assembly GCF_004348435.1 of Saccharopolyspora terrae. NCBI lineage: Bacteria > Bacillati > Actinomycetota > Actinomycetes > Pseudonocardiales > Pseudonocardiaceae > Saccharopolyspora > Saccharopolyspora terrae. The sequence goes on from NZ_SMKS01000121.1 coordinate 3,142, forward strand.
GCCGCGTCCGCGAAGTTCTCGAACACCGGCTCGCTGTCGTCCCACGACATGAGCTCAGCGGCTTCCAGGACCACCCGCGCCTCGTTGATCACCAGCCGGAGCGCGAGCGCTTCGGCGACGCTGCGCGGCGAGGTCCACACCGGTTCGGTGAGCCGGACCGCCACGGCCGCTGAGGCCAGCACGAACGCGCGGGCGAAGAACGCGTCGTAGCGCTTGTCGTAGCAGGGCGGCAGCTCTTCCAGGACGAGCAGTCCGACGGCGTCGGAGACGGTCGCGTTGTTGACCGCCAGCGCGAGCTCGTCGTAGAAGATCTCGTCGGTCACCACCCGCACCGCGTGCACCAGGGCTCCCGCGGCCAACGCCGCGTGCTCTCCCTCGACGCCGAAGACGCCGGTGTCGAAGGCCCGCAGCCTGGGCGCGAGCTCGGTGAGCCGGCGCTTCCAGTGGCCGGTGTCCATCGCGGGCTCGCCGGAGGACTCCATGGCCTCCTCGATGGCGGCCTGCAGGGCGTCGTCGGCGTCGACGTCGTCCGCGGCGGCCAGCCGTTCGTTGAACTCGTCCTCGGTGATGCGCACAGCCGACTCGGCGACGGACCAGCCGATCAGCAGCTCGGTCTCCACGATGAGCTCGTCGAGCACCGAGGCCGCGCCCTCCTCCGCAGCCTGCAGCGACGGCGCGTCCAGCGCGAGCAGCACGCTCACGCCCGCCGGGTGCACGGTGATGCGGTAGTCGAGCACGTCGATCTCGGACTCCTCCGGCCCGCTGACCCCCTCGACCATGGCGAGGTGGCGGTCGAGCACGGCCGCGACGCCTTCCTGCTGCAGCGGGTCCAGCTCCACCACCTCGGCAGGTGGTGCCAGTTCTGCCGTCACCGCGTAATCCACCGCGTATCGCCCTCTCCTCGACTGCTGGACGGCATGGTACGACGTCCCCCTGCCGGTGACCCGTCCAGCAGGCGGGGTGTCGGAGTCGGCCATGATGGTCCGGTGACGACGAGCGTGGTGGTCTTCGGCAGCTGCAACATGGACCTGGTGGCCTACGTGCCGGTCGCGCCCAAGCAGGGCGAGACGGTCACCGGCCGCGAGTTCCGCACGGTTCCCGGTGGCAAGGGCGCCAACCAGGCGATCGCCGCCGCGAAGGCGGGTGCGGACGCGCGCATGATCGGCGCGGTCGGCGGCGACGAGTTCGGAGCCGAGATCCGCCGGGTGCTCCAGGAATCCACTGTGGACATCCAGGGCCTGCGAACGGTGCCCGGCCGCAGCGGAACGGCGCACATCGTGGTCGACGACGGCGGCGACAACTCGATCGTCGTGGTCCCGGCGGCCAACGGAACCGTGGACGCGCTCGCCGACGGCGACGAGGAGATCATCGCCGGTTCGGACAGCCTGCTGCTGCAACTGGAGATCCCGCAGCCCGGGGTGGCCGCAGCCGCGGCGGCGGGCAAGCGCAACGGCGTGCGGGTCGTGCTCACCCCCGCTCCGGCGGTCCCGCTGCCCGAGGGGCTGCTGCGCGACGTGGACCTGCTGGTGCCCAACGAGCACGAGGCGGCCGTGCTGACCGGCCACGACGACCCCGAACGCGCGCTGACGGCGCTGCTGGAGCTGGTTCCCGAGGTGGTGATCACGCTCGGTGCCCGGGGATGCGTCTACGGCAGCCGAGAAGGGACCCGCCACGAGGTCCCGGCCTTCGAGGTCCAGGCGGTGGACACCACGGCGGCCGGCGACACCTTCGTCGGTGTCCTCAGCGCCGCGCTGGGCGAGGGAGAAGAAGTCCCGGCCGCGCTGCGCAGGGCGGCGGCGGGGTCAGCACTGTCCGTGCAGCGCAATGGCGCGACGAGTGCGATGCCCACTCGGGATGAAATCGTCCGCTTCATGGCGAACTGATAGTCGCAAACCTCGATTACCCGCTGCCGACGACGGCCGCCGGCGGTCATTGCCGGGTAATGCGCGGGACTTTTGCGGGAGGCCGGAAATGTCCGAAGCCAAATCCGGCCACCCGTGCCCGGCTGTTCACCCAGCGTTGTCGTAAGCCTCGACGATCTCGGCCGGAATGCGACCCCGGTCGGAAACCTGCATGCCCTGTTCCCGAGCCCATTCCCGAATGGCCTGGTTGCGTTCCCGGTCGGCCTGCGTCGGCGCGCCCGAGGGCTTGCCCGGCTTGTTGCCAGACCGCTTGCGGCCACCGGTCTTACGTGCGTTGGCCACGAAGGAAGCCAGCGCGTCCCGCAGTTTCGCGGCGTTGTCGACGGACAGGTCGATTTGGTAGTTCACCCCGTCCAGGGCGAACTCGACGGTGCTGTCGGCTTGCGAGCCGTCGACATCGTCGACCAGCTGCACGGTGACTTTCTGCGCCACGGTTAAACCTCGATTCCGGCTCGAATCCAGTCTCTGCGCGCACATGCCCGCGCGACGAAGAGCGAGCGAACAATAAACGATCGTCGGAAGAATGTTCCACCCGGTATCGAATTTCGGCCGCCGGTCGGATTACCTTGGGTTGAAAACCGGCACATCCGGTTACCGACCGTTAGTCGGCGGTGGCCGGGCCGCGGCAGCGGACGTCCGGCGGGCCGAGCGGTTTTCGGCCGATCGGGCTGCTGTTCTATGGTTGAGTGCGAGACATCTGCTAAGTGTCGTGCTACAACGTGGTCAGGACCAGCAGTAGTCTTACCTGGAAGTCGCGGATCGAGACGGGGCGCGTTCCCGAGACAGGTGATCATGGCCGAGCGGATTCAGGTTGATCTCGTCGATGACATCGACGGGTCGCCAGCCAAGCACACCGTCACTTTCGCGCTGGATGGCGTGAGCTACGAAATCGACCTGAACGACGGCAACGCTCAAGCGCTGCGTTCTGTGCTCGACCGCTACATCAAGGCTGCTCGCGCGCCCAAACCCGCGGCTCCTCGCAGCACCAAGCAGCAGGAGCGCGAAGAGGAGCAGGCGCGGCAGGCCAACAAGCAGCTCACCGAGCAGATTCGCGGTGCCGCCCAGCGCACCCGCGACGCCTTGAAGAAGCCGGAAGCGGCGGATGCCGCGCAGGTTCCTGAGAAGGACGCTGAGCCGGAGCCGGTCACCGCGAAGGAGTCGGAGCTGGTTCCCGCCGAGGAGGCCAAGCCCGAGACCGGTGTCGAGGCGCCGGCGGTGTCGCTGCCGCTGTTCTCCTCCGCCGTCGACTAGAACCGGCGCGAGGACCGCAGCAAAAACCGCACCGGAGATCTGTGCTGAATCCGGTGCGGTTCGAGTTCTCGGGTGTTGTTCAGTCCGCCGCGCGGTGTCTCCGCGCACGCGTGCGGGTGCCCGTCGCGCGCGTTTCCTTCACCGGTGCCGAGTCCGCTCCGTCGGCGAGCGCGGCCGCGAACTCCGGTGGAGCGCTCGGGCCCCAGTTGCGATCCTCCGGATCAGCCAGAGTGTTGCGCAGCTCGGTGTATATCGGAGTCGAGTCCACTGCTACCCCCGTTCTGACAAGTCGTCGGCAGGCTACCCGCGAAATCGGGCAGTACCCGCTCCTAAGACCAACTACCACCCGAAGGTGGATCGCGCACTACGCGAGACGTCCACGAGCCGTTCATGCTGGCGGACCCTGCACACAGCCTCTGACCTGGTGTTTCACCCTTAAAGGGGGGGTGGTGTTCACGGGGTTTTTCGGGGTGCGTAAAGTATTCCAAGTCAGAGCGACACGGGCCGGGAAAAACCGGGCCGGGCCTGACGGGGCCCCG
>NZ_SMKS01000122.1:0-6807 GCF_004348435.1 Saccharopolyspora terrae
TACGGTGATACATGGACGGGTCTTTCTGTCCGGCGGACGAGTTGGTCGCACTTCTCATCCTGCCGTCGAAAGACCCGTCCCCATCCTCAGGCCCTGCCAGCCGACACCAACGTCACGACCCGCAACAGCTAGCTTTCGTCTCATGATTACCGGGACGGCGTTGAGCCTTGCACGGATTGGTTACCCGGTAGAAGGCTGACCTCTCCGCGGGCCTCGCGCCCATCCCCCTCTCGTTCGGGAGGGGGTGATCTTCTCCTACCCGTCTGACGACGGCGGACGAGCGCGTCGACATCAACTCAGCCCGCGTTCCTCCACGACTGAGCACCGCAGTCCACTGAGGAGAGATCTGTGAGCGTCACGTTCAACCACACCATCATCGCCGCGAAGGACCGCGAGGAATCCGCGCGGTTCTACCGGGAGCTCTTCGAGGTTCCGCAAGCCCCGTCGTGGGGCGTGTTCACCAACGTCCAGCTCGACGGAGGCGTGCTGCTGCAATTCGCCGAACCGCCGGTGGAGATCCAGATGCAGCACTACGCGTTCCTGGTCGACGACGACCTCTTCGACCGCGCCTACGCGCGCATCCAGGAGCGCGACATCGACCACTGGGCCGATCCGCACGGCGCCGAACCGGGCCGGATCAACCACAACCACGGAGGTCGCGGCGTCTACTTCACAGACCCCGCCGGCCACGGCCTGGAGATGATCACGACGCCGTACCTGTGAATTCGAGCGGGCGCGGATTCATCGCGAATTCGAGCGGGCGCGGATTCATCGCGAATTCGCGCCCGTCGCCCTCACGCGAACCGGGCGAAACCGGTCGCGCGTTCGGTGATGGTGACCGGAGTGCCGGATTCGGCCATGGGGCGAAGACCCTCGCGAACCGCGTCGTCGGGATGGCCGTGGACGTCGAAGCGCTCCACCTCGCAGTGCTCCATCACGCCGCGGATGTAGGGGTCGGAGAGCCGCCAGTGCTCCCGGATCGCATCCGAGTCGCGGTAGAGCTGGTAGCTGTAGGCCAGCATCCGCTCCTCGTCGATGAACACGTCCACCATCAGCTGCGGACCATGCTCCTCGACGAACTCCACCGCCTTGCGCACCGCGTCCTTGAACTCGTCGAGATGCCCATCGGCGATCCGCATCGTGTTCCGGAACAGGATCGGACCTTCATCGGGTTTCAACATGCGACGAGTGTCGAACCTCGACTTAACTGGAGGTCAAGCCCGCACTGAGCCCAGGCGGGCGCGAGTCAACGGGGCTTCGGTCCGGCGCGAGGACGGTTCAGCCCATCGGAGCCAGCAACCCGGGCGCGATCAGCAGGACCACGCCGGCACCGGTCAAGACCGCGCCGAGCGCGGAGCTGACGATCTCCGCTCGGGGGAGCACCTTCTCCATCGCGATCACCGCGGCGAGAACGGCCATCCACACCAGGTTCATCGCACCGACGGCGAGCAGGACCACCATCAGCGCCCAGCAGCAGCCGAGGCAGTACCCGCCGTGGTGCACGCCGACCCGCAGCGCCCCCAGCCTGCCCCGGACCACCGCGTCGCCGTGCTTGACCACGAGCGCCAGCGGTGATCGGCATCGGACCAGGCACCAGCGCTTCAACGGGCTGAACTCGTACGCCCCGGCCACCAGGAGCACGACAGCACCGACCCGCACCGACGCAGCGCTGTGGCCGATCGCGTCGAACCCGCGCAGGACCGACCACGCGACAACGCCCGCCGCGGTCCAGACGAGCAGGTACCCGAGGGTCAAGGGCGGCAGCACTCCGCGTCTCCGCCGCACTCGCACCAGCCTGGACACCCCGATCGTGAACGGCGTGATCGCAGGCAACATCATCGCGGCCATCATCACGACCCAGACACCCAGGAACAGGGCGAAGGGCGCCGGTCCGCCCGACATCATCTCGGCCGACCCCATGCCGGTGAGCAGCCCCATCCGCATCTCGGGCATGCCGAGGACCCCGCTGAGCAGCCAGGAGATCCCCGCCAACGCCAGCAGAACCGCGGCCAGCACCACCTCCACCCCGGACCAGGACCGCAGCGAAGGGATGCCGCGCGCCTGCGCCGTGCCGGTCATGCCGCGTCCGGCCCGGACCAGTCGAACGGGATGTACTTGCTGGAGTAGCCAGAGCGGTCCCAGCTGAAGCCGAACGCGTCGGCCCGGTCAGCGGTGGCCTTGCCCCAGACAGCCGCTCCGTGCCCCGGTCCGACTTCCGATCCCGGCAGGTTGTGCACCTCCACACGCGCGCCTTCGGGGCTGGCGGGACCGGTGAGCGCCTCGACGGTCGCCTCAGCCCTGCCGGGAATGCGGACGCTCCAGGTGGCCAGATCATCGGCGATGGACGCTTCGATCGCGCTGTACTCCATGCCGACGATCTCGGGGCCGAAGATCTCGCCGAACTGCTTCGGCCAACCTCCTGCCTCTCCGCCGAAGATCTTCTGCAGCGCCGCGCGCTGCGATTCGTCCGCTCGCTCGTCGATGAAGATGGCCGCACGGGCGTCGCTGTGCTCACCGCTCCACACGTTGCCGACGAACGAGCCGAGCATCGCGACGTTGAGCCCATCCAGCGCGGTGTCTCCGTAGCTGCCTTCACGGATGTGCCACAGCAGGACACCGTTGCAGTCGCCGTAGGTCGGCGGCTGCGCGAAGGAGCACGGGCATGGAATCGCGCACTTGCACGCGTCGAACCAGCCCCCGACGACGTGCCACTGCGGGGTGCTTGGAGTAGCCATGGCGACCTCCAGAACGTCGCAGACCTCGAGTCCAGTGTCGGCGCGCTTCGCGGCACGAAACACGGACGAAAGACCCGACGAATCCGCTACCAGGCGCAGCTCGAGATCGGACCGGTGGCGACTACCTCTGATGCTGGCGGGCCAGATGATCACGGAGCCGGGCGTGGCGGAATTGGTAGACCGCGCCAGATTGACGTAAAACTCCCCGGCCGTAGGCGTCTTCTAGGAAGTCTTTCGTGCGCCATGGCAGGCGGCCGGTCAGAGGGAGCCACAGGCGCGTGAACAGCAGCCAATTTCCCCACGCAGAGAGCACCAGGCGGAACATTCCGGCGATGAGCCCAGCCGTGCCCCGACAAGGGCAGGTTCAGGCCAGCTCGAAGCGCCACTTTTTGCGAACGTGAGACCAACCGCCAGGCCCACAACGAGCACGGTTACAGCCGTGCGGACAAGCGTGACTGTTCGGTCTGTGGCGAGGAGTTGCCACGGATGGATCGTGTCGCCGGGATCGTGGTTTTCACCGAGAGTCGAGACAGCGACATTCGCGAGACCGATAACGATCCCGAACGCTAAACCAATCGAAACGCCACCGAAAACGTTAGATGACATGTGAACCCATTCCGATCCCGAGCGCGCCTCCGAACGCAGCACCAGTTCCAAGCCCGGCCAAAAATTCGGATACCGATTTCGCAGTGGCGGGCGCGGTTGGGATCACACTCTGGCTGAGCGGCTTCCCGTGACCCGGCGCTGCGGCGAGGATCGTGTAGGGCGTCCGTGTAAACGCTCAGGAGATTTTCCTCGATAGACTCCCGAGCCGGAAAGCGATGTGAGTCGAGGAGCTCGGCTGGGTCGTGGGCCGCGGTGTCGTTGTAGGTGGTGCGGGCGAGCATGACGCGGGAGGGGATCTGCGATTCGCCAATTCTCCTCTTCCCGCCTGCTGAGCATTCTCACTTGATCGGCGAGCTGCCGGGCGAGAACGGCTTGCGGACCGCCTTCATCCGGCGCGGTGGACGACTGCCGGAACACGACATCGCCGTGCACCGAACCGACTTGGAACGCAGTTCCGTCCACCGAGCCGCTGATCTGATTACGGGGCCTTTCATCCTCCGTCACGACGATCAGTGTGCCGCAAGACACCCATCACCCGTTCCGGCGACGACCCAGCCACCACAATTCCGAGCCGACTCGGCCGCGATCAGAAGTCGTAGACGACTGTCACCGGGGCGTGGTCGGACCAGCGCTTGTCGTAGCTGGGTGCGCGCTCGACGACCGCCGTGCTCGCGCGCTCGGCAAGTCCAGGGGTCGCGACCTGGTAATCGATCCTCCAACCCGAGTCGTTGTCGAAGGCCTTGCCTCGGTAGGACCACCACGAGTACGGGCCGGGGCCTTCGGGGTGGAGGTTGCGGACGACGTCGGTGTAGCCGGACTCGAAGACCTCGGTCAGCCACGCCCGCTCCTCCGGGAGGAAACCGGCGGACTTCTGGTTGGCCTTCCAGTTCTTCAGGTCGACCTCGCGGTGGGCGATGTTCCAGTCGCCGCAAACCACGACCTCGCGGCCGGTGGAGGCAGCGCGCTCGCGGAGTCCGGCGAGGTGTTCGCCGAACTCCTTCATGAAGCGCTCCTTCTCGTCCTGGCGCGGAGTGCCGACCTCACCGCTGGGCAGGTAGAGGCTGGCGATCGTGATGCCCGGGAGGTCGATCTCCAGGTAGCGGCCGCTGTCGTCGAACTCCGCCGAGCCGAAGCCGATGCGGACGGCCTCCGGTTCGGTGCGGCTGTAGATCGCCACTCCCGCGCGACCCTTGGCCGAGCTCGGGGCGAGCGCCGTGCTCCAGCCGGCCGGTTCGCGCACCTCCGCGGTGAGCTGGTCGGGTTCGGCGCGGGTCTCCTGCATGCAGATCACGTCCGCACCGGTCTCCGCGAGCCACTCGACGAATCCCTTCTTCGCGGCGGCGCGCAAACCATTTACATTCACCGTTGACAAAGTCAGCACATCGACGAGCCTATCGAGTGCTTTTCAGCAGATGGACCGCCCCGCACGAGTGATTTCCACCGCTGATCGACCCCGCAGACGGATTTCGAGCGGATTTCAACGCTCCGCAATCCGCTGATTTCACCCCGTTGACCTGCGCAAGATCGTCCGAACCGGGGAAGCCACTGGACCTGCGGCGGTATTCCACTACTATCCCCTCCCGTAACGTTCAACCACTTCGTGTCGACAGTGGGACGTAGAACGCCCTAAAACCCCTGCAGGAGGTCTCGCGTGGCCCCGGACAGCGCCACGGGAAGCGGCCCCACGGCCCGCCGTCTCGTGTTGGGCAGCCAGCTGCGCAGGTTGCGCGAGTCCAAGCAGATCTCCCGCGAGGACGCCGGGTACGCCATCCGCGGTTCGGGTTCGAAGATCAGCCGCTTGGAGCTCGGCCGCGTCGGCTTCAAGGAACGCGACGTCGCCGACCTGCTGAGCCTGTACGGAGTGGACGACCAGTCCGAGCGCGAGTCCTTTTTGGACCTGGTGCGCCGGTCCAACGAGCCGGGCTGGTGGAACCGCTACAACGACCTGATCGCGCCGTGGTTCCAGGACTTCGTCGGCCTGGAGGAGTCCGCTTCCCGGATCCAGACCTACGAGCTCCAGTTCGTCCCGGGCCTGCTGCAGACCGAGCGCTACGCTCGAGCCGTCGCCACCCAGGGACGCCCCGAGACCGAGGACGAAGAGGTCGACCGCCGGGTCCGGCTGCGGATGCAGCGGCAGCGGATGTTCTCCCAGCCCAAGTCGCCGCGCGTGTGGGCCGTGATCGACGAGTCCGTCCTGCACCGGCCGATCGGCGGCAAGAGCGTGATGCGCGAGCAGATCGAGTCCCTCCTGGACTCCACGAAGCTGCCCACGGTCACCCTGCAGGTGCTGCCCTTCTCGCTCGGGCGCTCCGCTGCCGAAGGCGCCTACACGATCTTGCGGTTCGCCGAGCCGGAGATCCCGGACATCGTCTACCTGGAACACCTCTGCGGCGCGTTGTACCTGGACAAAGCCGAGGAAGTCGAGACCTACAGCAAGGTCAGCCATCGGCTCGCGGTCGACGCGCTGACCCCGGAGGGTTCCCGCAAGCTGATGCAGGAACGTCTCCGGGAACTCTGAGCCCAATCGGGAATTTCCCAGTTTTCTCGCCCGTTCGGGCGATCAAGGACGACTGTTCGCCACGCCCACGGCACCGAGTGCCGCCGTGGGCGTTACATCTGACGGTGTGATCACGCTCTCAGCGCCCTGCACGTGCATTCAATCGTGCATCTGCAACTGATACCTTCTCTGCACGATCAACTGCACGTGCAGATGATCCGTGCAAGATGAGAGTCGGGGAAGGGTGGGGTTCGGATGACGAACATCCAGAACGGCATGCCCGCGAAGCAGCTTCCCAACGCTGACTGGCGCAAGAGCCGCCACAGCGGAGCGGTGGGTAACTGCGTGGAGCTGGCACCGTTGGTCGACGGTGGGGTTGCTGTCAGAAACTCGCGCTACCCGGAGGGCCCGGCACTGGTCTACAGCAGGGACGAGATCGCAGCGTTCCTCAATGGAGCAAAGGACGGCGAGTTCGACGATCTGATCGTCTGAACTGGTCGCCACATGGTCTGAGCCCCTACGACGAACAACGGTGGCGCCATGAACGACATAACCAACGGCCTGCAAGCCCTGGTCGCCCGCGACTTCCAGTTCACGCATCCCCGAGATGCCAGCGGAAGCCTGGTCGCCGTGGTCGGAATCCGCGTGCATCACGGGGTTTTCGACATCCTGCAGCTCTTCGGTGAGAACGACGCCGACGCGGCGCGCATCCCCGCGGACGAGCCCGACGTCCTGTTCCCCAGCCGAGTGCTGTGGCGAACCAACGGACCCGCCCTCGACGTGATCAACGAGCTCCTGCACATGCCGGAACCGCTGCTGGAAACCGGCGCGGAGGGCAACGGCTGCTGGATCCCCACGCACGCCGGCCGCTCCAAGTGGCTCGCCGTCACGGCCTGAACCGGGTTCCCAGCCGGGTCTGATTCGTCGTGGGCGCGCCCCACCCCGGGCCTGACCCCGCTGCCGAAACCC
>NZ_SMKS01000123.1:0-6561 GCF_004348435.1 Saccharopolyspora terrae
GCCCCCGATGTACGAGGCCCCGCAGAACTCCCTGCCGCCGCGGCCGAGCACGGCGATGTCGGAAGGCACGACGTTCGCCGAGGCGCTCAATCCCGGTTCGCAGCAGCACTTCTCCCCCGGCCCGGATTCCGCCGCGCAGGACCCGATCGCCGGTGACACGGCGTTCCAGGCGTTCTACAGCGACGAACCGGCGTCGATGCCCTCGATCCCGCCGGCCGGTCCGCCGATGGCGCCGCCGCCGATTCCCGAGCACGTCGAGGTCACCCAGCCCTACATCCCCGCGATTCGTGACGAGCAGCCGGAGTTCGCCAAGCGCCTCAACCCGCAGGCCGCGGCGTCTCCGACGGCGTTGACGGGTCCGCAGCCGGCGGTCACCGAGCGTTCCGCGACGGCCCCGCCGCGCAAGCGCGGTCTGATGCGCCGGGTGGTGCGCCGGATCATCGGACCGGACCTGCTGCGCAAAGACCCGCCGAAGAAGCGCCGCTAGAGCCCTCTTTCGCCTCGTCGGTGGTCCTGGCACGGGCGCAGACCTGCATCCTGCGCCCGTGCCAGGACCACCGTTTTTCATGCCCGGGGTTGCTCGACCGGCGGGCCAGGTGGCGGAATGTCCGCGTGGACGGCGTGTTTCGGCTGGTCATGCGTCGGTGCGGGTCGCGTGGGGTGGCGCAATTCGGGTGTGATCTGCGCTCAGTACCGTCAGCCCGGTGAATCGGACTGTCAGCGCGACGGCGGGTCGTCGTGTCCCGGCTGGACGGGTTTCCTCGCGCCCGAGGGCTGAGCGGGCGCGGCAGCTGGCCGACGTGCTGCGCCAGCAGATCACGGCCGGTCGTTTCGATGCGGGCAGGTTGAGCCGGCGGTTCGGCGCGTCGCGCAACGCGGTTCGCGAGGCGTTGGGGTTGTTGCGCGACGAGGGGTTGGTGTCTCGTCAGCCGGGTGTGGGCACGGTGGTGACCACACCGAAGTACGGGCACGGGCTGGATCGGCTCGCGGGGCTGGCGGAGACGTTGACCGGGTGCGGCACCGTGGTCAACGAGGTGCGGGTGGTCGAGGCGGTGGCCGAGTTGCCCGCGGCGATCGCCGAGCGGCTCGAAGTCGCCCCCGGCGCTGGGGGTGTGCATCTGGAGCGGCTGCGGTGGCTGGGTGGGCTGCCCCTGTCGCTGGACACCAGCTATCTCACCGCCGATGTCGGGGCCGCTGTTGTTGCCGGTGATCTGACCGGGAGGGATGTGTTCGCGCTGATCGAGGAGCGCACCGGGTGCCCGTTGGAGCGCGCCGAGGTCGCGGTGCACGCGGTCGCCGCTGATGCCAACACCGCGGCGCTGCTGCAGATCCCGTGCGGGGCGGCGGTGTTCGCGATCGAGCGCCGCACGCGTGTCCGCGGTGGGCGTGCGGTGGACGTGGAGTCGATCCGCATTCGCGCCGATCGCATGATCCTGCGGACCACGGTGCCTCGCGGCCCGGTCTCGGGCTGAGGTGATCGTTGCTCGGAGTGGGGGGAGCGCTGTGGCATCGAACTGCGCCGGTGAGGTGTTCGCCTCGAGCGGAGGCGGGTCGGTGATGGCCGGTTCGTCGTGGTGGGTGGTGGTGCTGCTCGGGGTGTTCGGGCTGGTCGGTGGCATCGGGATCACCGCGATGGGGCCCGGCGGGGTGCTGCCGACGATCGGGCTGTTCACGCTGACCGGTGTGTCGCCGGCGGAGGTGGCCGGGACCGCGATCGTCACCCATGTCGCCACCGGTGTTGTGGGCACCGTCGTCTACACGCGCTCCGGTCAGCTGCGCGATCCCGGAACCCGCCGGACGGCGTTGCTGCTGGCGGGTTCGGCGGTGCTCGGCACTCCGGTGGGGGTGCTGGTCAACAGCGTGGTGTCCCCGCGCGTGTTCGGTGTCGTGCTCGGTGCGCTCGTGTTCGCGGCAGCCGTCCTGGTCTTGCACCGCAAGCCCGCTGCGGCGGCGCTGGCGCACCCTCCCGCGCCGGTGGTCGCCGGTTTGGGGTTGTCGGTGGCCGTGGTGTCGGGAGTGGTGGGCATCGGTGGGCCGTTGCTGACGGTTCCGCTGCTGGTCGCACTCGGGGTGCCGGTGCTGGAATCGGTGGCCTCGGCCCAGGCGCAATCGGTGGTCATCGCCACCGTGGGGGCGATGGGCTATCTGGCTCACGGCGCCATCAACTGGCCCCTGGCCGCGGTGGTCGGCATCCCGGAGCTGGTCGGTGTCGTGCTCGGCTGGCGGATCGCCCACGCGCTGCCGACCCGCGGTCTGAGGTGGGCGCTGATCGTCACCTTGTTCGCGCTGGCGCCCTACCTGGCCCTGCGCGGGTGATCGGTCGGCGCGGCGGGTGTCATCGGGCGCGGGCGTGCCAGCGGCCGTGGTCACGGGTGATGTGCACGGGGTGGTTGAAGCACTTGCTGATGTGGTCGCTGGTGATGACTTCCTCGACGGGCCCGGCGGTCAGGCAGCGACCTTCGCGCAGCAGCATGGCGTGGGTGGTGCCGGTCGGGAGTTCTTCGAGGTGGTGGGTGACCAGGACGGTGGCCAGCTCGGGGTGCTGGGTGCGCAGGTCTTCGAGGCTGGTGAGCAGTTGTTCGCGGGCGGCCAGGTCGAGTCCGGTGGCGGGTTCGTCGAGCAGCAGCAGGCGGGGTGCGGGCATGAGGGCGCGGGCGATGAGCGCCCGGCCACGTTCGCCTTGGGACAGGGTGTTCCAGCGGGCGTGGGTGCGGTCGGCGATGCCCAGCAGGCTGATCAGCCGGTCGGCGTGGGCGGTTTCGGCGTCGGTGGGTTGCCAGCGCGGGACGAGTTCGGTCGTGTTGGTGGCGCCGGTGAGCACGACCTGGCCGACGGTGAGCGGGCTGTTGAGCGGGTGCCGGGGGTTGACGTGGCCGACGAGGCTGCGCAGGGCGCGCATGTCCACTGCTCCGAGGCGGTGTCCGAGGACGTCGACGCTGCCGCGGGTGGGGTGCTGGTGGGCGCCCAGGAGGCTGAGCAGGGTGGATTTGCCGGCGCCGTTGGCGCCGAGCAGTGCCCAGTGCTGTCCGGGGTGGACCTGCAGGGTGATCGAGCGCAGCAGGTGCGTGCCGTCGCGGACGACGTCGACGTCGTCGGCGTGCAGCACGGGTCCGGTGTCGCTGGGGCGAGGGTGGTTCACGAGGGTTCCTTCGGGCGCCGGGTGGTGCGTGGGTGAGGTGGCGCGGGTGTCGCGGGGCCTCGGGTGATCAAGCCTGCGGGATGCGGCGATCAGCGCGGTGTCGTGAGCCTAGCAAACCAGTTGGTGGTGGCCGGGTGCGCGCGGCTGGTTAGGCTTTCGTTCGTCAGCCCTTTCCCGGACTTGTGACCTGAGGATTCGATGTCTTCTTCCGCTGTGCCCGTGCCGGTTCTCGCCGACAGCGTCCGGCTCGACGACGACGGTGTGCACATCTTGGACCGGCGGGTGTTCCCGTTCGAGCGCCGGTGGGTGCGTGCGCGCACGGTGGAGGAGGTCGCGCGGGCCATCGAGGAGATGGTGACCCAGTCCTCCGGGCCGTACTTCGCGGTGTTGTGGGGTTTGGTGCTGGCCGCCCGGGAGACCGAGGGCCAGGACCCGCGGGAGGCTCGCAGCCGGGTGGGTGAGGCGGCGCAGCGGTTGATCGCCACGCGCCCGACCAACGACCAGCCGCGCAAGGCCGCGGCGTTCGTGCTCGCCGAGATCGCCGGGCGCGAGGACGTCGCCGCAGCGGCGTGGGACGGCGCGCGGGCGGGCGACGCCGATTACCGGCGGCGGTGCCGCGAGATGGGGCAGGCGGGCGCGGCGCTGCTGGGTGAGGGGGCGCGGGTGCTGACGCACTGCTGGGGCGATCTCTACCTGCTGGGCCTGGTGGAGGCGCTGGTGGCCGCTGGCAAGCGCCCGGAGTTCGTCTGCACCGAGACCCGCCCGTACCTGCAGGGGGCGCGGTTGACCGCGGAGTCGCTGGCGGAGATGGGGGTTCCCACGACGCTGGTGACCGACGGGATGCCGGCGTCGCTGATGCGGGAGGGCCGGGTGGATGCGCTGGTGACCGCCAGCGACCGGATCACCATGGACGGCTCGGTGATCAACAAGGTGGGGACGTTGCAGCTGGCCACGGCTGCGAAGGCCTTCGGGGTGCCGTTCCACGCGTTGTGCCACGCGCCGGATCCCGACACCGAGTCGGGTGCGCAGGTGCCGATCGAGTTCCGCGATGGCGACGAGGTCCTGCACACGCTGGGTCACCGCAGCGCCAGCGCGCGGGTGCGTGGCCTGTACCCGGCGTTCGACGTGACCGATCCGGATCTGGTGACCACGGTGGTCACCGATCGGGGTGCGTTCGCTCCCGGCGAGGTGCGCCGCTACTGGGCCTGATCGGCGTGGTGGAGACGCTGTAGCAGGGTGATCAGCAGCTCGCGTTCGGCGGTGCTGAGCGGGGTGAGCAGCTCCTGGTTGGCCTGGTCGGCCAGCGCGGCGCAGCGCTGGAGGGTGGCCAGGCCTTCGGGGGTGGCCGACACGGCGTTCTTGCGGCGGTCGCGCGGGTCGGGCCGGCGTTGCACGAGGCCCTTGTCCCCCAGCTCGTTGAGCAGTCCGACGACGTCTTTGGGGTCGATCTCCAGGCGTCGCACCAGTTCGGCTTGGGCCAGCGGGCCGTGTTCGGCGACGGCGGCCAGCACGGCGTGCTGGCTCAGCCGCAGTCCTTCGTCGGCGAGGGCTCGGGCCACCAGGTCGCGGCCGCGCGCGGCGACGCGCCCGGTCAGCCAGCTGGGCAGGGACTGGATGTGCTGCAGAGCGCGGGTGCTGTCCTGTTCGGCCACGGGCCCACCCTAGCCGAAAATTCGTTGGACTCCCCAATGGTCCGGCTTCTACTCTCGATTTCGTTGGTGGACCCAATCGAATTCGAGGAGTGTGCGTGATGCGACGCGTCAACTACGCCGTCAACGGTGGCCCGGAGGTCCTGTTCGTCGAAGACGTCCCCACCCCGGTGCCCGGTCCTTCCCAGCTGCTGGTGCGGTGCGAGGCGGTCGGGGTCACCTGGCCCGCGGTGCGCCGCGTGCGCGAAGGACCCGAGCCGGTACCGCTGGGCGGGGAGGTCGCCGGTGTGGTGGAGGCGCTGGGCCCGGGGGTGCGCGGTTTCCGGCTCGGCGACCGGGTCACGGGCCTGTGCTTCGAGCACGCCTACGCCGAGCGGGCGGTGCTGGCCGAGCACATGGCCTCGCGGGTGCCCGAGCACGCCGACGCGGTGACGGCGGTGGCGCTGGTGCACAGCGGGCTGGTGGCACGCAAGGCGTGCGCGGCGGGTCTGATCGGCCGGGGCGAGTCGGTGCTGATCACCGCGGCGGCGAGCGGGGTGGGCACGATGGCCATCCAGCTGGTGCGCGCTCACGGGGCTCGTGTGGTCGCCGCGGTCGGCGACAAGCAGGACAAGGGCGCGTTCGTGCGCACGTTGGGCGCGGAGGCGGTGGTGGGCTACGACGACCCGAGCTGGGGTGAGCCGGTCGACGTCGCCTTGGAGTGCGTCGGCGGTGAGGTACTGGACAAGGCGGTGCGGGCCCTGGGCCGCGGTGGGCGGCTGGTGGCCTTCGGCGCCCAGCCCGGCGCGATCTGCTCCGGTGAGCTGATGACCCGCGGGGCTTCGGCGACCGGGTTTCGCATGGGCTCGCCCGCCACGCCGTCGTTGTACGCCTGCTGGCGCGACGAGTTGTGGGACTGGCACCGGGAGGGCTGGTTGCGCACTCGCGTGCACGCCGAGATCCCGCTGGCTCGGGCGGCGCGGGCGCACGAGGTCATCGAGTCCCGCGCCAACCTCGGCAAGGTGGTGCTGGTGGTGGACTAGGTCAGTCTTGCGGGGCGTGGGCGATGGAGTCCACGGCGATGGTCAGCAGCCGGCGGGTCGTGGACGTGCCTCCGAAACCGGGGTAGTCGATTCCCAGGTACTTCTGGGAGATCTCGTCGATGTTGTCGGCCGCGCCTTCGGTGGTGGAGCCGATGACGCGGCCGCGCACTGATTCGACGCTGGATACCGAACCGCTCAGCGCCTGGGCACCGCACTGGCCGGTGCTCTGAGCGCGCGGTTCGGGCTGATGCCGGCGATCGCGCTGTTCACCGCAGCGGCCACGGCGATGTCGTTGTGCCCCTTGCTGTTTCCCGCATGGCGTGCCCTCGACCGACCACCGGTGGCCGGTGCGCGACGTTCCGCACGTCCTGACCGACCTCACTCCCGGCGCAAGGCGAGCGATCGGCGACGTCAACGGCGTGTTCGGCGAGCTCACCGGCCGTCGAGACCGGCATGCGGCTGCTGTCAGGTCGTCCGGGGTTGGGTGCGGCGGGTGTAGGCGCGGGCGGCTCGTGCGCGGTCCCCGCAGCGGGTCGAGCACCAGTGGCGGCGGCCGTGGCGGAGCAGGTAGCGGTTGCAGGGGGTGGAGTCGCAGGCGGTGAGCCGCTCCGCGTCGGGGTCGGTGAGCAGGTCGGCGGCGTTGGCGGCGAGGGTCGCCAACGCGTGGTCGACGATCTCGGTGGTGGGGTGGGGCGTCGCGCGGTAGGGACCGTTGTTGTCGTCCCACTGCAGCAGCCGGGCTGTGGGGACC
>NZ_SMKS01000124.1:0-5757 GCF_004348435.1 Saccharopolyspora terrae
GGGTCGAACCCGGCGCGGCGCAGGGCGTCCAGGGCTTCGGTGGTGCGGGCGGGGTCGGTGAGGGTGGCGTTGACGCTGCGCTGGCCGACCTGGGCCTTGAGCTGCTCGGCGGTGCCGGTGGCCACGACCTCGCCCGCGGACAGCACGGTGATGGTGTCGGCGAGCCGATCGGCTTCGTCGAGATACTGGGTGGTGAGCAGGACGGTGGTGCCCTCGGCGACGAGGCTCTCGACGATCTGCCAGAGGTTGAGCCTGCTGACCGGGTCGAGTCCGGTGGTGGGCTCGTCGAGGAAGATCACATCGGGGTGCCCGACGAGGCTGGCGGAGATGTCGAGCCTGCGGCGCATGCCGCCGGAGTAGGTGCGGGCCGGGCGGCGCCCGGCCTCGACGAGGTCGAAGGTGTGCAGGAGCTCGTCGGCCCGCTGTGCGGCCTCGCGGCGGTTCGCGCCGAGCAGGCGGGCGATGAGCACGAGGTTGTCGTAGCCGGAGAGCTGCTCGTCGACAGCGGCGAACTGTCCGGTCAGCCCGATGCGGGCGGTGACCTCGCGCCGTTGGGTGACGACGTCGAGCCCGGCGATGGTGGCGGTTCCGCTGGTGGGCGGTAACAGCGTGCTGAGGATGTTGATCAGCGTCGTCTTGCCCGCTCCGTTGTGGCCGAGCAGGCCCAGCACGCTGCCTTGCGCGACCGAGATGCTGACGTCGTCGAGAGCGGTGACGTCGCCGAACTTCTGCGTGATGTGGTGCGCTTCGATGATCGGATCGGTCATCGGGACTCCTGGGGGTCGTCGGTGGTCTCGGCCAGAGCTCCGTGCAGCAGCACGTCGACGCGGGCGCGGATCGCGGCAGCGTGGTCGGCATCGGAGGTGTCCGAGGCGGTGGCCGTGAACCGGATGCCGAGCACGAGCGCCTGCAGGTAGCTGGCGAGGTCTTCGGGTGGGATCCGCAGCTCCTGCGGATCGACCAGCGAGGCGAGGGCGGTGGTGAGGTCGCGGATGAACTGCTCGCGGACCTCCGGAAGGCCTGCGGGCTTTTCCTCGGGGCCTCCGCGCAGGTCGAAGCCGGAGGCGGCCAGCGTGTGGACGAGCTCGCCGAAGCTGGTGAAGTGGTCGAGGAACAGCTGAGCTGCCTCGGTCAGCCTGTCGGCGACGTCGATGTCGCGGGGGACCGCGCGCACGGTGGCGCACAGCTCGTCCGGGCGCAGCGCGGCGGTCACGCAGGCCTGCAGCAGCTCGGTCTTGTCGGCGAAGGCCCGGAACACGGTGCCTTCGGCGATCTCGGCGGCGTGGGCGATCTGCTTGGTGGTGACGTGCGCGCCGTGCTCGCGCACGAGGGGCAGGACGGCCGTGACGATCGCTTCACGCCGCTGCTCGGGGCTCATCGCCGAGGCACGCCGGCGCGGTGGTTCAGAACTCACGCAATCAAGATAGGAGTGAGTGCTCACTCATGTCAATGAGCCAGCACTCACTCAGTCGTCTTCAGGGCCAGCCGGGCCGCCCGCTCCAGGTTGTCGCGATCGAGGCGGCGACGTCAGGTCATTAACGTCTGTGAATTCAGTGGCGAATGAATTTAAAGGTGAACGCCAAAGGTCACCAACGAACTCAGAACTGAAGCGGCGGAGGGGAGGGCGCGCCGCCTGGTCCTGGGAGGTGTTGCTGCGACCGTGGGCGGCGCGCCGGCTCGGTGGGTCAGTCGTAGCCGCGGATGACGTGGCTTTCGTCGTCTTCGGTCTCGACTGAGTCCCGGCGCGTCTGGACCGGGAGGTCCAGGTCCACGTCCGGGTCGAAGGAGTCCTGCTGGGCGACTCGATGATCTGAGAGCGTCATGGCGGGGCTCCTCTCGGCAACGGATTTCACCGGCCGATCGTCCGTCGCGAGTGGACAGATCGCATGTGGGACGCGCCACACGCGCTGGTGAATCCCCCGGACGAGCTGGCTTTCTTCTCAGTATTAGCTTCTATAACTTCAGTGGTAGCTGAAATTAATACTCCGCATCCGCACCTCACCACCACAGTCGAAAAGACGCGAAAGACGACGGGTCAGCCCTGGGGAGTCAGGCGGGTGCCGGCTCGTGAGCCGACGAAGTCGCCTTCTTCGACGACGGTCCTGCCGGCCAGGCACACCCACGGGATGCCCGCCGGTGCCCGCATGGGGTCCTGGTAGTCGCCGACGTCCACGACGGTGTCGGCGTCGAAGGCCACGAGGTCGGCGACCATGCCCGGGGAGATCAGACCGCGGTCGGGGATCCGGAACGTCTCGGCGGGCAGGGAGGTCATGCGGCGGATGGCCTCGGGCAGCTCCAGCACGCCGCGTTCGCGGACGTAGCGGCCCAGGACTCGGGGGAAGGTGCCGGTCATGCGCGGGTGCGGTCTGCCGCCGTTGCCGGGCGGCAGACCGTCGGAGCCGATCATGGTGCGGGTGTCGCGGAGGGCGGGTTCGAGGTCGTCCTCGTGCATCGAGAAGTGGATCATCGCCACGCGGAGCTCCTCGGTGACCAGGAGGTCGATGAGGGCGGTGATCGGGTCGGTGCTCCGGGTCTCGGCGATGTCGGCGAGGGTGCGTCCCTCGTGGCGGTGGCTGGGTGTGGTGGCGATGAGGATGCGGTCGAAGTGGGTGGTCTGGCCGATCGCGGCGGTGAGCTCGGCGTGCGCGGCGGGGGCGGTGAGCTTGGCGAGGGTGTGCTCGGAGTCGCCGCCGAGGTAGTCGGTGGGCAGCACCGAGGTGAGGGTGGTGGAGGAGGCGGTGTAGGGGTAGACGTCCTGGTGGACGACGTGCCCGGTGTCGCGGGCCTGGTGGATGCGGTCGAGGGCGTCGGGCATCCTGCCCCAGTTGCGCGGGTGGGTGGCCTTGAGGTGCGACAGGTGGGTGCGGCCGGCGACGTGGCCGATGCGCAGGGCTTCGTCGATGGCGTCGAGGAGGTGGTCGCCTTCGTCGCGCATGTGCGTGGCGTAGAGGCCGTTGCCGCCGAGGACCTCCGCCAGCGCGGTGAGCTCGTCGGTGGTGGCGAACAGGGCCGGTGGGTAGATCAGGCCGCTGGAGAGCCCGAAAGCGCCTGCTGTCATGCCTTCTTCGAGCATCGCGCGCATGCGGTGCAGCGCGTCGGCGTCGGGCGCCGCGTCAGTCATGCCGGTGGCGGCGACGCGCAGGGTGCCGTGTCCGATGAGCGGGCAGTGGTTGGTGGTGCGGCCTGCGGCGTCGGTGGTGTGGAAGAGCTCGGCGAAGCCGGTCCAGGTGGGGTTGAGGGGCGGGAAGAGGCGTTGCAGGAACGCGTTGTGGACGTCGGCGTGGGTGGTGGTGCGGGGTGCGAGGCTGAATCCGCAGTTGCCGACGACTTCGGTGGTGACGCCTTGCAGGATCTTGGTGGTGTCGTGCTCGGTGAGCAGGGGTGCGTTGTCGGCGTGCGAGTGGACGTCGATGAAGCCGGGTGCGAGGACGAGTCCGGTGAGGTCGCGTCGGGGGTGGTGTTCGGGGAGCGTGCCGGGTGGTTCGACGGCGGTGATGTGGTGGTCGTCGATGAGGACGTCGGCGGGGCGCAGGGGTGTGCCGGTGCCGTCGGCGATGAGTGCTCCGGTGAGCAGCTCGGTCATGGGCGTGCCTTTCTGGGAGCTGGGTCTCATCTGGAAATTCCGGCGGCTGGGGGTGGTGTTGTCGATGTTGTGGGAGAGGGGTGCGCCGTGCACGGTGAGTTGAAGGTTCCGGGTGGCAAGTTGGTGGTGGTCGACCTGGAGGTGGTCGATGGCCGGTTGTCGGACGTGCGGTTGAGCGGGGATTTCTTCCTGGAGCCGGATGAGGCGTTGGAGGCGATCAACGCGTCGTTGGTGGGTGCGCCGGTGTCGGCGGAGCCGGAGGAGTTGGTCCGGCGGATTCGGGGTGGGTTGCCCGAGGACGCGCGGTTGGTGGGGTTCAGCGCGGAGTCGGTGGCCACGGCGGTGCGTCGTGCGTTGTCGCGTGCGTCGGGGTGGGGTGATCACGAGTGGGAGTTGGTGTGTGAGGGTCCGCGGTCGCCGTTGATGCACATGGCTTTGGACGAGGTGCTGGCCGAGGAGGTGGGTGCGGGGCGTCGGGGTCCGACGTTGCGGTTGTGGGAGTGGTCGTCGGCTGCGGTGATCTTGGGTGGGTTCCAGTCGGTGCGCAACGAGGTGGATCTGGATGCGGCGGCGCGGTTGGGTGTTGAGGTGGTGCGTCGGGTGACCGGTGGTGGGGCGATGTTCGTGGAGCCGGGGAACACGGTGACGTATTCGCTGTACGCGCCGCCGTCGTTGGTGGCGGGGATGTCGGTGGCCGAGTCGTATCCGTTCTTGGACGACTGGGTGTTGGGCGTGCTGCGGGATCTGGGGCTGGAGGTGTGGTATCAGCCGTTGAACGACATCGCTTCGGGTGGCGGGAAGATCGGTGGTGCGGCGCAGAAGCGGATGGCTTCGGGTGCGGTGTTGCACCACGTGACGATGTCGTACTCGATCGATGGTGCGAAGCTCGGTGAGGTGCTGCGCGTGGGCCGGGAGAAGTTGTCGGCCAAGGGTGTCGCGAGCGCTGCCAAGCGGGTGGATCCGCTGGCGCGGCAGACGGGTTTGGCGCGTGAGGTCGTCATCGAGCGGCTGATCGAGGGTTTCCGGTCGCGGTTCGGGCTCGTGGAGGGGCCGGTGAGCGCGGTGGAGGAGTCTCGCGCCAGGGCGTTGGTGGAGTCGAAGTTCGCGACGGATGCCTGGTTGTGGCGGGTGCGGTGATCAGGTGATGACGTTGGGGACGCCGGGGGTGTTGCGTTTGCGGCGGAGCCAGATCTTGCGGGTGCCGTCGGCGTAGAGGAGGACGCGGGAGAGTTCCCAGCCGGAGTACTCGGCGTGGATGCTGAGTTGGGTCGCTGCGCTGATGCGGGTGATGCCGGGTGGGAGGCGCAGCGGCCGGTATTCCCAGTCGGTGTCGGTTTCGGGGTTGTCGGTTTGTGCGCTCACATTCTCACCACCTGGTATCCGGCGCCGTTGGCGGAGGCGATGTAGAGGGTGTTGGTGTCGGGGTCGAGGGCGATGGTGTCGGGTTGGCTGATGGTGGGGATGCGGTGGCGTTCTTGGGGTTCGCCGCCTGCGATGTCGTAGGCGACGAGTTCGTTGGTGGCGGTGAGGGTGATCCAGGCGGTGTCGGTGGTGGGGTCGTAGGCGAGTGCGTAGGGGGCGCCGGGGACGGGGTAGCGCTGTTTGAGGATGAGGGGGTCGGTGCTGAAGGCGAGGAGTGCTTGGCCGCGGGTGTCGATGGTGAGGATGCGGCCGTAGCGGTCTTGGGTGGTGTTGGTGGCGCCTTCGCCTGCTCGGAGTCCTGCGCCTTTGTCGCCGGTGGTGGTGTTGATGGGGGTGATGGCGGTGGTGAGGCGGTCGAGGACGTAGACCTGGCCGTTGTGGTGGAGGAGTTGTGCGGGGCCTGGGAACTTCTCGGTGGTGGTGGCGGGTTGGGCGTGGTTGAGGATGGTGATGGTGCCGGTGTCGCGGAGGGCGATGGCGGTGCGTTGGGGGTCGAGGTCGATGGCGTCGACGGGTGCGCCTGCTACGGGGGTGGGGTGTGCGGTGGTGGTGCGCAGGTCGATGCGGGTGATCTGGTTGGCGTCGGGGAGTGCTGCGAGGACCTGGCCGTGTTGGGCGTGGAGGTTGGCCGGTGGTGCGGGCAGGTCGAGGGTGCGGCGGTTGCCGTTGGTGGTGTCGATGAGGTGGAGCTGGGGGCCGGCGGCGAGCACGAGGGTGCGGGTGTCGCGGTCGTAGGCGGTGTGCTGGGTGGG
>NZ_SMKS01000125.1:0-5596 GCF_004348435.1 Saccharopolyspora terrae
GAACGCTGCTTCAACCAGCTCAAACAACACCGAGCCATCGCCACCCGCTACGACAAAACCGCCCAGTCCTACCAAGCCATGATCGACCTAGCCACACTCCTCATCCGGCTTTGAGGACACCCCCTAGCCGCCGGCGTTACGGTTCCGGTCGCTTCCCGGGACAGCACCTTTCCCGGCAGAGGCCTGCTCGCGACGAGGAGGGACTCGAACCTGATTCTCCCGCCCACCGAGCAAGAGAGGTTGGCGAACAAGCGCAGTGGAGTTTTCGCCAACGCGGGCGCGGGCACGAGCGACGCTTCACCGGGGAGGTGCGGTACATCGGGGGCCGAGAAGGTGAGAGGAGACGTGCCGAACTCGCCTCAGTGTTGGACAAGCTTTTGCGCTGGGCCGCGTCCGAGCAACAAGCCGACCAAGCCCAAAGCCGCAACGACCGTGATGCCGCGTGAACGCCGACTCCAAGTTCGGCTCGTGACGGCCAGAAACCCCTGGGACATATGCCATGCCTAGAGAAGACGACGAGCTGATGGTCAACCCGCCGGCCCCCGGAGTAGGGCGCCGCACCGGCCGCGGAACTCCCGTCTCGGGCCCGTCAGGGCTGTCGGATTACGCAGTCTCGCCGCTGGGGACCTCAACCGCCGCGCTGATGCGCGACGAAGTCCGCGTCGCATTCCTGGGGCGCACCTCAACCGAAGACCAGCAAGACCCTCGACAATCCCTGCTGCGACAAGTCAGCAACAGCAAGACCGCACTCCCGGATTCCTGGGTGATCGTGGCCCACTTCTACGACGTGGAGTCCGGCCGCATGGAACTCAGCCAGCGCGGGCGCGGCGAAAACTACGAACGCTTCGACGTCCCCATCGCGCGTGACGGTGGCATATCCGACCTGCTGGCCGAGGCACAGCACCCGGGCCGCCGCTTCGACGTGGTCATCTGCGAGAGCATTTCTCGCGTGGCGCGACGCGCCTACGAAGGGCTGTCCGTCGAGCGTGAGCTGGAGCGGGCCGAGGTGCCGCTGTTCGCTTCCAACGAGCCGATCACACTCTCCGGCAGTCGCGCACAGCGCGTCCTGCAACGACGCATCAACCAGTCGATCGCCGAGTACGAGGTCCTCAACACTCTCGAACAGTCCTGGGGCGGCATGTGTGCCCACGTTCGGGAGGGTTACAACATCGGCAAGCCGCCATACGGCTACCGGGCCAAGGTCATCCCACATCCCAACCCGACCAAGGCGGACAAGGGGCAAACGAAAAGCCGCCTCGAGCCCCACGACGCGGAGGCCACAACCGTTACGCAGATCGCCACCTGGCGCTACCACGAAGGGCTCGGCTTCGACACCATCGCCGAACGCCTCAACATGGACCCCGATCGCTTTCCGCCACCCCAACCAACAAACAGCAACCGAGCACGCAAGGCGTGGGGCAAGACCAGCGTCTACGAGATCGTCCGCAACCCGAAGTACACCGGGTACCAGGTATTCAACAGGCGAGCCTCGCGTTCCAAGCGCGGCAAGGTCAACGACCCTGTGAAGTGGGTGTGGTCGCACGAACCCACCCACGAACCACTGATCCCGAAGTGGATGTTCGACGAGATCAACGCACGAAGACGAGCGCGGGTCGGCTCGCGCCATGACAACGCGCTCAACGTCCATCCCCAGACTCGACGGACGTATGTACTGCGCGCAATGCTCTTCTGCGGCTGCGGACGACGGATGACCGGAACCACACGCCACACCCGCCCCTACTACGTGTGCCGACCCGAGCACAACAACCGAGGACGGCCTGACAAGCACGCCGGTCACCCCAAAGCCGTCTACCTACGAGAAGACACGCTCCTGGAAGCGATCACGCAGTTCTTCGCAGACCGCGTGTTCGGGGACCACCGTCGCGAACTCTTGCTTGCAGACCTCGACGGCCTCGATGACTCCGCCACGCGGCAAAGGCAGGAAGAGCGCGAACGTCTCCAACGGCGTCTAGACGACATCGAACGTCGCCAGAAGTCGATCCTTCGGCAAGCACAAGACGGCGACCCCGACGACCCGTTCACCAAAGGCCTACGCGCCACCTACAACGAGATGGACGCCGACCGGAACTCGGTCCTTGCTTCCGTGGCAGAGCTTGATGCGGCAGGAAAGGACGAAACACACAGGCCCAGTTCCGAGGACATCGACCTCCTCAACCTCCTCCCCTACCTGCGTATCAACCTGGCTCATGCTCCGGAGGAGTACCTGAGGCAACTCTTCGAGATCACACAACTCACTGTGCGCCTGTGCGGCGACAGCAACGAGGTGATCGTCTCCATCACCCTGCCTGGCGACGACCTTCCGCAAGTCGCCGCAGCAGCAGAAAGGACCGGTGACACCGTGCCATCGACGACCGATTCGCCTGGTCAGCAGATGCTCTCTACTCGTGACGATGCCGTACGAACCTCGCCGGGGGCACCAGCCTTGAGCAGGTAAAACACGGTGACATCCCGAATCGGGCTTTGGTTCGTGGGCGTGGGATTCCCCATGTGATGACACGCTGCCGACGATCTTCCCGATCGCTGCGATCCTCGAATCTTCACTGGCTCCTGCGGCACTCGATGTCGGCGCTTCCGTCACCGCGACAGGGCGGGCAGGATCAGGAAGGCGACGAACACCAGGAATCCCACCCCGCCGACGCAGGCGACCAATCCGGGAAACAGCAGGTGCGACCAGGTGTTCACCTGGGCTCGTTGGGGTGCATCGGGAAGGTAGATCACCTCAACGGTGCTGCCGGTGGCCAGTGTCAGCCCGCTTCCCTGCGCTACGGGGGTGAACTCGACGCGGTTGCCCGCGTTGTCGGTGAAGGCGATCACCGGGGACCAGGCCGGCCCGTCTGCCGAGTCCCCGGTATGGACGTTCTCCACCACCGTGCCTTCGGCGATCCGGCAAGCGGTCGATCAGGCGCCTCGCGCGTTCGAGTTCCGTCATCTCCCATGATCCCCTCGTCGGGATGGACCCTGCGCTCACGGCCAGGGCAACCGTGGCGTCTCCACTACCAGGACGCGCGATATCCGGGCGGGGTTGCACTCATGAACGGCGGTTTTGTGGCGGGACTGGATCTCAGCCCACGCCTGACGGATGCTGTCCGTCCAAGCCCGTTCCCGGGGAGCTCCTTGGGTCTGCACGCGCAGCCGGGTGGTGTCGCTTGGCACGAGCGAACATCATCGGTACAAACGGCGAGACTGTTCGGATGTTCGACACGAGGGAGTGTTGCGCGAGTGCTGATCAAGAGCAATGCGCGCGAGTGGGGAGAGAGCTCGACGCGCGTTGGTCCGGATGACGGGTACCTCGATCGAACACCAGCCTTCCAGTTCATACTCCTGTCCTTGCTCTTCCCCATGTGGGGCGCCGCAGCAGGACTCAACGACATCCTCATCCCGCAGTTCAAGTCGGTCTTCGAACTCAGCGACGCGGCAACCGCGTTCGTGCAGAGCGCCTTCTACGGCGGTTACTTCCTCATCGCCATCCTCGCTTCGCGGTTCATCAAGCGGACGTCGTACAAGGCCGCGGTCATGGTCGGCCTGGTCCTCTACATCGTGGGCTGCGGGCTGTTCTTCCCCGCCTCCCACATGGCCACCTACGGCGTCTTCCTCGTCGCGATCTTCGCCATCGCCGTGGGGTTGAGCTTCCTGGAGACCTCCGCCAACACGTTCAGCTCGATGCTCGGGCCGCGGCGCACGTCCACGCTGCGGCTGAACATCAGTCAGACGTTCACCCCGCTGGGAAACCTGACCGGCATCGTCCTGGGCAAGTACCTCATCTTCGACAACGCCGCCTCGCTCGAAGCACAGATCGCATCCGTGCAAGGCGCGGAGCGCCAGGAGCTCATCGACCGGCTGCTGGGCCAGACCTTGCTCCCCTACAAGTACATCCTGGCCGTTCTCGTCGTTCTCCTCGTGCTGTTCGCTCTCACCGAGTACCCGAAATGCCGTCCCAGGGTTGAGAAAGCTGCCCAAGCAGGGATCGGGGAGACTCTGAAGTACCTCTCCGCGAACAAGCTCTTCCTCAAGGGAATCGGAGCGCAGTTCCTCTACGTCGGACTGCAGACGGCGGTCTGGTCGTTCACCATCCGCCTCCCCTTGGAGACGATCCCGGGCATGAACGAGTACGAGGCCTCGAACTACATGATCCTCGGATTCGCCGCCTTCTTCATCGGCAAGTTCCCCGCCAACTTCCTGATGAGCAGGTTCTCCGCTTCGCACGTGCTGATCGCGTACACCGCTATCGGTGCCGTGATGCTGGTCTTCGTCGCGTTCGGTCCGGGAAACTGGGCGGTGTGGGGCGTCGTCCTCGCGAACCTGCTCATGGGACCGTGCTGGCCGACCATCTTCGGACGCACCCTGGACACCATCGAGGACAAGCGCCACCAGGAAACCGGCGGTGCCATCCTGGTCATGGCCATCGTGGGCGGCGCCGTCATCCCGGTGCTCCAGGGGGCCGTGTCCGATGCGACCGGGTCGCTGCAGATGTCGTTCATCGTGGGCGCGGCGTGCTTCGCAGCCATCATGCTGTTCTTCATGGACCAAGCTCGACACGCCGTGACCGACGAACGCGCCTGACCAGGCGGCGTCAAGTCCGTTAACCTCAAGCGGGGCCTGCCCGGGCAGGATTCCGAATGGCGAGAGCTCGCTACCTTGCGGTCGTCATTGGCCGCTCGTGTCGCGTGGTGTGGGGATCTCGCCTGCGGAGCGGGCGCGTTCGTTCCTGCGCCGGTTTGCCCACGCCACCCGTGGGGATGCGGCGAGGATCATTCCGTCCTCGAGCTCCGGGAGGGCGTAGCGGAGGATTTCGGCGTCCGCAGGGCTCCACGGCACGAGGATCACGTCGGCCCGCCAGCGGCTCTTGTGTTCCTGCAACCAATTGCGGGCGTCCGGGACCACTGCTGTCTGGCGGCCGTGTCGCCGAGCGAGTTCGGTGGCGACGAGGTGATGGGTTTTGCGCTCAGGACGGGTGTTTTGATCCGACCGTTCGGGCACAGCGGCGCACCTCCACCGTGACGAAAAAGACTGGTTGCCCAGTCAACCGGAGGCGGCGGTCGTTGGGGAACCGGCAATCAGGCGGAGGCAGTGATCCGTCCAGGTGTCACCCGACGTTCCCAGCCCTCGTGCTGAGGTGTTCTGCTAATCCTGCTCGTGGGTTCGTTTCCAGGAGCTAAAAGACGGCATTCACGGCAACCTCCGGAGCTCCTCCACACCGACCGGCACGTGGCAGCCGTTGCAAGCCTGAACCGGACAGCAGCGCCGCCTCACTGCTGGGGAGCCGCGTGGCCCACCTCGCGGGAACGTGACAGCACCAAGAAGGCGGCAGATTCCAATGCCCGCCTGAATCAGGTTCTCGACCTTGGAGTCTCGAACGCTGTTGCGGACGGAGTCACCGCGGTGCCCTCCCAGACGTGCCGCCTCGTCGCCCTCCCCTTCCGCATGGCGACGATCATCGGACTCGCTAGCTGTTGCGGGTCGTGACGTTGGTGTCGGCTGGCAGGGCCTGAGGATGGGGACGGGTCTTTCGACGGCAGGATGAGAAGTGCGACCAACTCGTCCGCCGGACAGAAAGACCCGTCCATGTATCACCGTA
>NZ_SMKS01000126.1:0-5489 GCF_004348435.1 Saccharopolyspora terrae
GTCGGGAGTTGACCTGCAGCCGGGCGGATTTCCGGGACCGCGAGGCGTTGTGGTCGGCGGCGTGGTGCGTGGTGGAGATGGCCGCGAACCTGCCGTTGTTCGAGGGTGCTGTGGAGAGTTCGGCGGATTCGTTGGTGCGGGAGCGGGTGGCCGGGTGCGTGGAGGTCGATGCGGGTGCGTTGACGTTCACGCTGGTCAGCGGTCAGAAGGTGACTGTGGTGCTCGCGGATGAGCAGGTGGCGGATTTGTCGCGGGCGTTGCAGGTGGCCGGCCGGGTGGGTGCCTGACCGGCCACCTGCTGGTGCTTTTTAGAACTGGACGGTGCGGCCTTCGGTGGAGGCGTGTTCGGCGGTGTAGGTGACGCCGTGGACCTTGGTGCCGTGGGGGTCCAGGACGGTGATCTGGCCGCCGTCGTTGCCCAGCTGGAAGCCCTCGGTGGCGGGGATCTGCAGGGTTTGCCCGGCCGCGAGGTCGGAGACCGGCAGCGGCATGGAGTTCTTCCTGGCGTCGGTGAGCTTCCAGCCGGTCAGGGAGATGGTGCGGTCGGAGGTGTTGAGCAGGGTGATCGTTTCGTTCTCCCGGCCGCCTCCGACGGGGTTGACCATGGCGGCCACGACGCGGATCGAGCCGGGCTCGTCGCGCTCGGGGGCGGCGAGGGCGTGGCCGGTCTCGTCGTCGGTGTGCCAGGACTGGGTCTGGAAGGCGAGGAAGACCGCCACCCAGCGGTTCTCGTCGGCGAAGTGCAGGAGCAGTCCGCCGTCCTGCCACACGCCGTCGTCTTCCTGGTACTGCTCGCTGTTGCCCTGGTTCATGTGGACGTTGTGCACGCCGTTGCCGGGCTGGAAGCCGAAGATCTTGTCGGGGGTGTCTTCGGGGCCCCAGGGTTCGCCGTAGACGTAGGCGGTGGCGGTGGGGTCCTGCTGGGCGCGCCGCACGTAGTGGTCGAGGAAGTCGGCGAGGTCGTTGTTGGGGCCGTCGGCGTCGGGCGGCACGGGCCGCATCTGCTCGCGAGTGACGACGTTGGCGCGGATGTAGTCCAGCGCGGCGCCACCGGGTTCGGAGGCGATCTTGTTCCAGCCCGAGCCCGCGGGTGGGAGCGCGGCGGTGAGCGGGTGCTGGAAGTTGTCGGCGGCGAAGTAGAGCAGGTCTGAGGGCTGCTGGCTGGATTCGACGTTGACCGCGGCGCGGTAGTGGCGGTCTTCGTTGTCGACGAGGTGGATTTGGTAGTGCGGGGTGTCGCCGGTTTCGCGGCGGACGTCGATGACGCGTGCGGTGAGCACGCCGTAGGAGTTCAGCGGCATGGTGGTCTCCCCCATTGAGCTGGTCGGCGATGTGCGGTGATCACCTTGGTCCGGCCGCTGGAAGCAGGGCAATAGTCTGATCGGCTGATTGACGGTGGTTCCCGCGGGGTTCACCGGCCGTTCAGGGGCGTGAGGCCGGCGGGTCGCGGTTCGGTCGTGGTGAGCAGCGAGCTGCCCTGGTCGGGCGGTCACATTCGTCTTCTCCCGCGCGTCATGGGAGGAAGACGAAACGTGCGAAGGAGCGGGCTGATGGGTGTGGCGTACGTGGTCGTGGTGGTGGTGACCGCCGCGGCCGCCGCGTTCAGCGCGGCGGTGGATTTCTCCGGGCACCGGTACGTGGTGGGCAATGCCGAGGCCAACGGGGTGCCGGTGGGGTGGCTGCCGGTGCTCGGGGTGTTGAAGGCCGCGGGAGCGGTGGGGCTCGTGGCGGGGTTGCTGGGTGTTCCGGTCGTCGGGGTGCTGGCGGCGGGTGGGCTGGTGCTGTTCTTCGTCGGGGCCGTGGTGGTGCACGTGCGGGCCCGGACCGTGAGCACGATCGGTCCTGCGGTGGTCTTCCTCGTGCTAGCTGCCGGTTCGCTGTGGTTGAGCGTGTGAGCCTTCAGTCCTGCGGGAGGGGTTGGCCGGTTTCCAGGAGGGTTTTGAGGCTGGACAGCAGTGCGGGCCAGCCTTGGCTGATCATCGGGCGCAGGGTGGAGTCGGTGGTGAAGCCGGTGTGGGTGACGGTGAGCTGCACGGTGCCGGCGGTGGCGGGTTCGATGTCGAAGACGACCCGGCTGCGCGGTTCGGCGGCCAGGCGGGCGCGCAGGTCCTCGTCGATGCCGGCGCCGGTGGCCCAGTCGGGGGTGAAGGTGTGCCAGGTGTAGGCCAAGCGGCGGGGTGGGTCGGCTTCCAGGACGATCTGGTCGGGGTCGCTGATGGTGGCGGCGTTGTCCTCCCAGGTGATCTGCGATCCGGGTTTCCAGTCGCTGCGCAGGCTCACTCCCCAGTACTGGCGGGTGAATTCGGGGCTGGTGAGCGCTTGCCAGAGCTGGTCGGGGGTGGTGGCGATGTGGGTCTGGTAGACGAAGTCGGTGTCGGGCACGGGGTTCTCCAGGGTGTGTTTGAGCTCGTGCAGGGCGCGGGTGTGGTGTTGGTGGTAGCGGCTGATCCAGCGGTCGGTGATCGCGGCGATGGGTGCGGTGTTGAGGTGGTGGAGCTTTTCCCGGCCGCGGCGGGTGGTGGTGATCAGCGCGGCGTCTTCGAGGATCGCGAGGTGCTTGCTGACCGATTGGCGGGTCATGTCGAGTTCGCCGCAGAGTTCGCGCAGAGTTTGGCCGTTGGTGCGTTGGAGGCTGTCGAGCAGCCGTCGTCGGCTCGGGTCGGCCAGGGCGCGGAAGACCTCGTCCATCCCTCTCCCCTGTTGTGGGTGCGGCACCACCCAATATAGGCAGCCATTTGGTTGCATTTCAAGTCGAAGAACAGGCCCCGGGGCTTCCCGGGGCCTGACTCGATGGATCCCGAGGTCGGGTCAGTCCACGGCCATCTCCCCCAGCAGGGACCAGTCGTCCTGGTCCAGGGAGGTGTTGATGACCCGCGGGGTCTCGGCCAGGTGCTGCGGCAGCGTCTGCTGGGCGTGCTTGAAGTGCTCGCTCTGCACGTGCGCGACACCGGCTTCACCGTCGCGGAAGGCCTCCACGAGCACGTACTCGTTGGGGTCTTCGAGGCTGCGCGACCAGTCGAACCACAGGCATCCCGGCTCGTTGCGGGTGGCGTTGGTGAACCCCGCGGAGATCTGCGGCCACTGGTCGGCGTGCTCCGGCTTGACCCGGAACTTGGCGGTAATGAAGATCATGCTTCGCTCCCCTGATGGCGCTGCGGCGCGATGTCGGACGACGACCATCCTATGTGGCCGATCACCGGGGCACGGACGGGCCGACCGTTCAGGCGAGGGTGGCGGCGTAGTGGGCGCGCAGCGCCTCGGTGCGCTCGGCGGGCCACGGGCAGCGGACGTCGCCGTGCAGGGCGGCGAACACCAGCTCCAGGAGGGTCTGCCACGCGGCCAGCAGTATCGCGCGGTCCTCGGGTGCGGTGAGGGTGTGGGTGAGCACCAGGCGGGTGCCGATCGGGTACTGCTCGCGCAGGTCGAAGCGCACCTCGCCGCCGGCGGCCCACCCGTAGGCCAGCGCCTGCGGCGCCTCGGCTTCGGTGACGGTGGCGGCCCGCCCGTAGCCGTGGGTGGCCGGCAGCGGCGGCTCATCACCGGGTTCGGGCGTCTCGCCGCCGGTGAGCAGCTCCCACACCTGCTGCGGGGACTGCACCAGGTCGCGTTCGAAGCGGATCGTCCAGCCCGCCTCGGTGGCCAGCGCCTGCCCTTCGGCGAGCCCGAACAGCTCGACGAGCTCCTCGGCGCGGGCGAACCAGACCTGCATGTCGAATTCGCTGGTGGTGCCGTCGAGTCCGGCCTGCAGGGCGTCCAGGCAGATCAGCCAGCCGGCGCCGTGGCGGGCCGCCGAGGGGCGGTCGCCGTCAGGTCCGGCCAGGGTGTGGGTGAACACCAGCAGGCAGCCCCGCTCGTGCGGCAGCAGTTCGCAGCGGATGGCGTCGCTGTTCCAGCGGAAGGCGAACACCTTCGGCTCGTCGGCTTCCAGGACCTCGCCGGCCTCGGGCGCCTCGGCGCCGTCGAAGTCGAAGCGCATCGGCGTGCCCGGGGTGGTGCCGGTGAACTCCACGCGCGCCGGGAACCACGCCGAGAGCTCGCCCGGGTCGGTCACCGCCTTCCACACCGCGGCCGGCGGGTGGTCCAGGACGCGCTGCAGCCGCAGCACCGGATGGCCGTTGATCGTCGTCAGCTCGGGTCTCATACCGGGTCCTCATCCATGGTCTCGAGGTGCCGTTGCAGGGCGTCGAGGCGCTGGGACCACATCCGCCGGTAGGGCCGCAACCAGGAGTCGATCTCGGCCAGCGGCTCCGGGCGCAGCCGGTACCAGCGGCGCTGGGCGTCCTGTCGGACCTCCACCAGCCCGGCCTCGCGCAGCACCTTGAGGTGCTTGGACACCGTGGGCTGGCTCAGCGGCAACTGCTCGACCAGCTCGCCGACCGCGCGTTCCCCGTCGCGCAGCAGGTCGAGGATCTCGCGGCGGCGCGACTCGGCCAGCACCTCGAACGTGGTTACCACACCGCGAATATAGCCCTGCGGGAATATGCTGTCGAGGTCAGCGCGACTCGGCCTCGACGACCGCCCGCGCGGCGGCCACCAGCTCGGCGTTGTCGGTGGCGATCTGCCCGTCCGGCAGCACCAGCGTGTCCTCCAGACCGATGCGCACGGCGAAACCCCGGCGCGCCGCCAGCCGCAGCACCGGCCACGCACCGGCGGCCTCACCGTGCAGCAGGATCGGTGCCGACGCCGGGTGCAGCCGCGCCAGCAACGCCTCCGCGGTGGTCGCCGCACCCCCAGCGCTGCGGTCGGTGACCTCGGCCAGCACCCGCAGCACCCGGCCCCGGTGCGGCGAGAGCCGGAAGTGGTGATCGGCATCGGTGCCCGAGAAGATCCCGGCCTCCACCCCCACCCCGCGTTCCAGCAGCGCACCGGCCACCTCGTCGGCGCCCGGCTCGTGCCAGTTGACCGAGGCGTGATCGGGCAGCAACGTCCACGCCTTGATCGCCCGCACCCGCGAAGCGGTGTCCGGCGCCGTCCACGCCCCCGTCGTCACACCCACCGCCACCCCCGGCGCCGCGGCCCGCACCGCGCGCAACGCCGCGGCCACCGCGTGCGGATCGAGGCTGTCGGTGCCATCGGCGGACTTGGCGTGCAGGTGCACGTCGGTGGCCCCGGCGGCCACCGCGTCGGCGGCGGCCTTGGCCAGCTCCTCCGGCCGCACCGGCAGGTGGAAGTGCTCACGCGGGGACCGGGCGCCGTTCAGGCAAACCTGCAGCATGCACCGATTGTCGCCCCACCCGGCGCGCCTGCGGTAGTTGATGAACTCGTTTCGTGATCAACACGCGTCCCCGCCGGGGCCGGCCCCGGCGGGTATTAGCGTGGGAAGGGTGTTGAGCGACCGGATCGCGCGCGGCGTGGCCGCCGGGCAGATCACCGAGACCTACTTCCGCTGGCCCAGCCCGCAGGCCCGCCCCGGCGCCCGCGTACCCACCCGCAGCGGCCTCATCGAGATCACCGGCCTCACCCAGGTCGACCCCGACGCGCTCACCGAC
>NZ_SMKS01000127.1:0-5424 GCF_004348435.1 Saccharopolyspora terrae
GAGCGAACCCCCGCCGTCCAGCAGCACGCCACCGCCGGAGCCCGCGCCCACGACCTCACCGGCGGCCACCACCACGACCGAACCCGCGGGATAGCGAGGAGGGGCGCAGCACGCGGACCCGCGCGCTGCGCCCCTCCCGGTCTCGCCGAGATCAGTACAGGTTCACCAGGGCGTCCTTGGTGAACGGGACGAGCTCGTGCTGGCGGTCCTCCAGGACCTTCTGGCCCCACAGCGGGTCGGCCAGCAGCGCGCGGCCGATCGCGACCATGTCGAACTCATCGCGCTCGAAGCGCTCCAGCAGCCGCTCGATGCTCTCCACACCGGCGCCCTTGCCCGCCAGCGAGGCGGCGTCGAAGATCGCGTCCAGGCCGACCGACCCGACGGTGATGACGGGCTTGCCGGTGACCTTCTTCGCCCAGCCCGCGATGTTGAGCTCCGAGCCCGACTCCGGGAACTCCGGCTCCCAGTAGCGGCGGCCGGAGGCGTGGAAGGCGTCGACACCGGCGTCGGCCAGCGGCGTGAGGATCGCCGAGAGCTCGTCGGGGTTCTCGGCGAGCTTGGCGTCGTAGTTGTCGGCCTTCCACTGCGAGAAGCGCAGCACGACGGGGAAGTCGGGGGCGACGCGCTCCCGGATCGCCTTGACGATGTCGACCGCGAACCTGGTGCGCTCGACCGGGTCGCCGCCGAAGGCGTCGGTGCGCCGGTTGGTGCGCTCCCACAGGAACTGGTCGATGAGGTAGCCGTGCGCGCCGTGCAGCTCGATGCCGTCGAAGCCGATGCGCTCGGCGGCCCACGCTGCCTCCGCGAAGGCGTTGATCAGGTCGTCGATGTCCGACAGCGTCAGCGGGGAACCGGCGCCCGGCGCACCGTCCAGGCCGACGCCCGACGGGCCGACGACCGGGGCCTCCGGGAAGGGGCCGGCGCCAGCCGGGCGCTGGATGCCCACGTGCCACAGCTGCGGCATGATCTTGCCGCCCTCGGAGTGCACGGCCCTGACCACGCGCGACCAGCCCGCCAGCTGCTCCTCGCCGTGGAAGCGGGGGATGTCACCGCTGAAGCCCGCCGAGGCGTGGTCGACGTAGGTGCCCTCGGTGATGATCAGGCCGGTGCCCGCGGCGGCGCGGCGCGCGTAATAAGCGGCGACGTCCTCGCCGGGGATGCCGCCCGGGGACTTCTGCCGCGTCATCGGCGCCATCACGATGCGGTTGGGCAGCTCGGCCGAACCGAGGGTGAACGGGCGGGCCAGTGCCTGCGAAGCGCGACTGCTCACAGCGGTGCTCTCCTGTCGATGCGTTCCAGGAGTGGAGTCCCGGAGCTTGAAGTGTGCAAGACAAACTTACATATTCGATTCAGGAAACTGCAACTGTGACAGTCGCTATTATGGGGGCGTTGTTAGACTTCGGTGCGACTCGGGGACGGAGGTGAGGAGATGCTCGACATCCGGTTCTGCCGCGCGCTTCAGGTGATGATGCGGCTGGCCATCGCGGCCGAGGAGGGCTCGGAGGTCCGCAGCTCCACGCAGTTCGCCGAGGAGCTGAGCACCAACCCCAGCCTCGTGCGCAAGCTGCTCGTCCCGCTGCACGCCGAAGGGCTCGTGATCTGCACCAAGGGTCGCGGCGGCGGTGCCAGGCTGGGCAGGCCGGCCGAGGAGATCACGCTCGCCGACATCTACCGCTGCGCCGTCGGCGACAAGCCGCTGTGGGCGCGCTCACCCAACGGCGAGCACGTGTGCATGGTCGCCGCGCGCACCGGCGAGTTCTTCGCCAACCTCACCGCCGAAGCCGAGCGGGCCGTGCTGGCCTCCTTGGGCGACCGCACCCTGGCCGACAGCGTTCGCGAGATCCGCGCGCTGGAACCGGCGCACCGATGACTTGCGGTTGACGCTGCGTCAACTGGTTGTCTGGTCGCCATGAACCCGCTGGAGCACAAGCCGCTGACGATCGGACAGGTCGCCGAGCTCGCCGACGTCTCACCCCGCACCGTTCGCCACTACCACCAGATCGGTCTGCTGGGCGAGGCCGAGCGGGACTCCGCCGGTCGGCGGGTCTACCGGACCTCGGCGATCGCCCGCCTGCTGCTGATCCGCAAGCTCGTCGACCTCGGCCTGAGCCTGTCGCAGATCGAGGGCGTGGCCGACGGGACCACCGAGCTCGCCGACCTGCTCGACGGCGTCGAACGCGACCTGGCCGAGCAGGAGCAGCGCATCGCCCGGCAGCGCGAGTCGCTGCGCCTGGTGCGCGCCGCCGGCGGCGCGCCGGCGTTGATCGGCGAGATCGGCGACGAGAGCGAGCAGGTCGCGCGCCTGCGGCGCCACGCCGGTGTTCCCGGTGACCAGCAGCGGGACATGCTGCTACTCGTGGAGAAGGCGTTCGGCCCGCAGCGCGCCGTCCTGCAGGCCGCCACCGACAACCTCGCCGACACCGATGAGCACCTGCGCGCCTTGGCCGCCCGGGTCACCGAGCACTACGACCACCTCGCCACGGCCGAGCCCGACGATCCGAGGGTCGAGCAGTGCGCCCAGGACCAGCTCGAACTCGCCGACGCCGTGCGCGAAGCCGAACTCGCGGCGGGCATCGACGGCGACGCCCTCTGGCGGGACCTGGCCGCCGAGGAGGAGCAGGACCCGGAGATCAAAGCCCTCGCCATCCAGGCGATGAACTCCGAGGTCCCGCAACTCTCACCGGCGCAGCACCAGGCCCTGCGCCGCTACCTGCAGAAGGCCGTCGCGGCTCAGACGCGCCCCGCGTAGTCCGGGGCGTCCTCGAGGCGGGTGGTGAGGGCCTCGGCGATGTCCTCCGGGAACGGGGAAGTGCGGCCCTGCTCGGAATCCACGTGCAGGGCGACGAGTTCCGTCGTGGCCCGCAGGACGTCGTCCACCACCATCTCGTGGCAGAGGCGCAGCTTCTTGGCGCCCACCTCGACGACCCTGGTGGTGATGAGCATCTCCGAGCCCGGAGGGACCTCGCGGAGGTACCGGACGTGGGCCTCGACCGTGTAGAGCGAGCAGCCGGTCCGCTTCAGGTAGTCGGAGTCCATGCCGATCCGCTCCATCAGGGCGTCGGTGGCGAAGCCGAAGACCAGCACGTAGTAGGCCTCGCTGAGGTGACCGTTGTAGTCGATCCACTCAGGACGGACCTGCTGCCGCATCATCATCGCGCCCCCCGGACCTCGTTGACCGCGCGCATCACCGCGATGACGGCCTTGTCCCGGTCGGCCACCAGCTCCGGGATGCTCCGGCCGTCGGCCGCTTCCTCGCACCCGTCGACCATGCGGTCGCGCAGCTCGGGGGTGAGCTCCGGCGCCTCCAGCCGGGTCCACGGCGACTTCAGCGACGGCCCGAAGTGGTCGAGCATGTGCGCCATGCCGCCCTCGCCGCCCGCGAGGTGGAAGGTCAGGCACGGTCCCAGCAGCGGCCAGCGCAACCCGGGCCCCTCGGTGATGGAGGCGTCGATCTGCTCCACGGTCGCCTCGCCGTTGTCGACCATGTGCAGCGCCTCGCGCCAGATCGCCTCCTGCAGGCGGTTGGCGATGAACCCGGGGACCTCGCGGTCCATCTTGATCACGTGCTTGCCCGCGACCTCGAAGAACTCCGCCGCGAAGTCCACCGCCCACTGCTCGGAGGACTCGCCGCCGACGACCTCCACCAGCGGGATCAGGTAGGGCGGGTTGAACGGGTGCCCGACGACCAGGCGGCCCGGGTTCGCGCACCGGGTCTGCATGTCGGTCATCGGGTAGCCCGAGGTCGACGAGGAGATCACCACGCCGGCCGGGGTCGCGGCGTCGATCTTGGCGAGCAGGTCCTGCTTGAGCGCGAGGTCCTCGGGCGCGCTCTCCTGCACGAACTCCGCTTCGGCGACGGCCTCGTCGAGGGTGTCGGCGACGGTGAGGTTGTCCCGGGAGGCGCCGTCGGCCAGCCCGAGCTCGGTCAGCGCCGGCCAGGCGGCGTCGACGAGTCGCCGGAGCTTCTCGGCCGCGTCGGGCGCCGGGTCCCACGCGGTGACCCGGTAGCCGCGGGCCAGGAAGTGCGCTGCCCAGCCGCCGCCGATCACTCCCGCGCCGATGCAGGCGACGTGGCGGACCCGCGATGCGGTCTCGTTGTCCACAGTGGATTCCCTTCGGTTCAGGAGCGGGGCTTGAGGCCGAGCTTGGCGCGGGCCTGGTCCGGGGTGGCGATCTTGGCGCCCATGCCCTCGATGATGGTCACGGCGCGCTCGACCAGCTGCGCGTTGGTGGCCTTCACGCCGCGGCTCAGGTAGAGGTTGTCCTCCAGGCCGACGCGGACCTGCCCGCCGAGCAGCGCCGACTGCGCGACCCACGGGAGCTGGTTGCGGCCGATGGCGAAGCTCGCCCAGTTCGCGCCCTCCGGCAGCATGTTCACCATCGCCTGCAGCACGCCGGGGTCGACCGGAGCGCCGTAGGGAATTCCCATGCACAGCTGGAACAGCGGCGGGGCGTCGATGAGGCCCTCTTCGATCATCTTCTTGGCGAACCACAGCTGGCCGGTGTCGAAGATCTCCAGCTCGGGCTTCACGCCCAGCTCCTGGATGCGCTTGGCGCCCGCCCGCAGCATGTCCGGGGTGGAGATGTAGAGCTGGCTGCCGTCGCCGAAGTTCAGCGAACCGCAGTCCAGCGTGCAGATGTCCGGGAGCAGCTCCTCGACGTGCGGCAGCCGCTCCAGGCCGTTGACCAGGTCGGTTCCGTCGACCGGCTTGAGCGGGTCGTCCTGATCGATGAACAGGTCGCCGCCCATGCCCGCGGTCAGGTTCAGCACCACGTCCACGCCGGACTCGCGGATCCGCCGCACCGTCTCCCGGTAGACCGACACGTCGCGCGTGCCCTGGCCGGTCTCGATGTCGCGCACGTGCACGTGGACCACGGCCGCGCCCGCGTTCGCCGCCTCCACGGCCGACTGCGCGATCTGCTCCGGGCTGACCGGCACGTGCGGGCTCTTGCCGACGGTGTCGCCGGCGCCGGTGAGCGCCGCGGTGATGATGACCTCTTCGTTCATCGCTCTTCCTTCAAGCTCGTTGCGGTGCGGACCATCTCGCGTCGGATGGACTCGTGGGGGCGCCCGGCGCGTCGCTCCGCGGAGCGGCCGGGGGAGTGGTGGTGGATCCTGGCGGCCGACGTCCCGCGCGCCGGCGCGACGCGCGCGGCGACCACCTGCCGGGCCGCCACGGGGAACCGGGGCCGGACCCGCTCGACCCACCCGCCGTCCAACACGCACCGGACCGTACCGACACCATGCGCAAATCGCAACATTCAACTGAGGAGTCAGTCAGTCGCAATCCGCTGGTCGGGTGCTCGACTCACCCCGAAACCGAATACGGCCGTTTTCCGGGACCCGAATACGGCCGTTTTCCGGTGCCTGAATACGGCGGTAATCGGGGTTGTGGGTTTGATCGGGGGTGTGGCGGGTCAGGG
>NZ_SMKS01000128.1:0-5196 GCF_004348435.1 Saccharopolyspora terrae
TAAGGATTGTGTCGGCGGTGTCTTACTCTCCCACACCCTAGCGAGTGCAGTACCATCAGCGCTGGGGAGCTTAGCTACCGGGTTCGGAATGGGACCGGGCGGACCCTCCCCGCCATCGCCACCGACAACCCCGTCACCCACCATCAAGTGGGTAAACCAAGGGTGCCAATACACGTTGACACATATTCAGATATCAACAACAAACCGTGGGTTGTTGTCTCAGACATCGTATAGTGGGTGCGTAACATCTTCGTGAGCAAGTCCTCGGCCTATCAGCACCGGTCAGCTCCACACATTACTGTGCTTCCACATCCGGCCTGTCAACCCGGTCATCTACCGGGGGCCTTAACCCACAAAGGGGTGGGAGACCTCATCTAGGAACAGGCTTCCCGCTTAGATGCTTTCAGCGGTTATCCCTCCCGAACATAGCCAACCAGCCGTGCCCTTGGCAGAACAACTGGCACACCAGAGGTTCGTCCGTCCCGGTCCTCTCGTACTAGGGACAGCCTTCCGCAAGTCTCCTACGCGCGCGGCGGATAGGGACCGAACTGTCTCACGACGTTCTAAACCCAGCTCGCGTGCCGCTTTAATGGGCGAACAGCCCAACCCTTGGGACCAACTCCAGCCCCAGGATGCGACGAGCCGACATCGAGGTGCCAAACCATGCCGTCGATATGGACTCTTGGGCAAGATCAGCCTGTTATCCCCGGGGTACCTTTTATCCGTTGAGCGACACCGCTTCCACCAGCCAGTGCCGGATCACTAGTCCCTGCTTTCGCACCTGCTCGACCCGTCAGTCTCACAGTCAAGCTCCCTTATACACTTACACTCAACACCTGATTGCCAACCAGGCTGAGGGAACCTTTGGGCGCCTCCGTTACTCTTTAGGAGGCAACCGCCCCAGTTAAACTACCCACCAGGCACTGTCCCCGATCCGGATCACGGACCCGAGTTAGATGCCCGGAACGACCAGAGTGGTATTTCACCAACGACTCCACACCCACTAGCGTGAATGCTTCACAGTCTCCCACCTATCCTACACAAGCCGAACCAAACACCAATACCAAGCTATAGTAAAGGTCCCGGGGTCTTTCCGTCCTGCCGCGCGAAACGAGCATCTTTACTCGTACTGCAATTTCACCGGGCCTGTGGTCGAGACAGCGGAGAAGTCGTTACGCCATTCGTGCAGGTCGGAACTTACCCGACAAGGAATTTCGCTACCTTAGGATGGTTATAGTTACCACCGCCGTTTACTGGCGCTTAAATTCTCCGCTACACCCCAAAGGGCTTTACGGGTCCTCTTAACGTTCCAGCACCGGGCAGGCGTCAGTCCATATACATCGCCTTACAGCTTCGCATGGACCTGTGTTTTTAGTAAACAGTCGCTTCTCCCTGGCCTCTGCGACCACCACCAGCTCCCACCGAAAAAGTGTTCACCAGCAGTGGCCCCCCTTCTCCCAAAGTTACGGGGGCAATTTGCCGAATTCCTTAACCACAGTTCACCCGACCGCCTCGGTATTCTCTACCTGACCACCTGTGTCGGTTTCGGGTACGGGCCGTGCACACACTCGCTAGAGGCTTTTCTCGGCAGCATGGGATCACTCACTTCACCACAACGGCTACGCATCACCCCTCACCCACAAGGCATGCGGATTTACCTACACACCGGGCTACAGGCTTACACCAGTACAACCACTCACTGGCAGAGCTACCCTCCTGCGTCACCCCATCACTTGACTACTATCCCTTCGGGTCCCATGCAGTCCCCAGCCTTGTCCGAAGACGCAGCCGGCTTCCGGATGGTTAGCATCAGAAACCTCATCATGGGCGCATATGCACGGGTACGGGAATATCAACCCGTTATCCATCGACTACGCCTGTCGGCCTCGCCTTAGGCCCCGACTCACCCTGGGCGGACGAACCTTCCCCAGGAACCCTTGGTCATCCGGCGGAAGAGATTCTCACTCTTCACTCGCTACTCATGCCTGCATTCTCACTCCCACACAATCCACACCACGCTTACGCGGACGCTTCACCTCGTGCAGGACGCTCCCCTACCCAACCCAACACACGCTGGATTGGCATGGCTTCGGCGGTGCGCTTCAGCCCCGCTACATTGTCGGCGCAGGACCACTTGACCAGTGAGCTATTACGCACTCTTTCAAGGATGGCTGCTTCTAAGCCAACCTCCTGGTTGTCTAAGCGATCCCACATCCTTTCCCACTAAGCGCACACTTGGGGGCCTTAGCCGATGCTCTGGGCTGTTTCCCTCTCGACGACGAAGCTTCTCCCCCGCCGTCTCACTGCCACACTCAACTCAGGCGTATTCGGAGTTTGGCTGATCTCAGTAACCCGTGAAGGCCCATCAACCAACCAGTGCTCTACCCCACCCAAGCAACATATGACGCTGCACCTAAATGCATTTCGGGGAGAACCAGCTATCACGGAGTTTGATTGGCCTTTCACCCCTACCCACAGCTCATCCCCCAGGTTTTCAACCCTGGTGGGTTCGGGCCTCCACACGGTCTTACCCGCGCTTCACCCTGGCCATGGGTAGATCACTCCGCTTCGGGTCTACACCACGCGACTCACACGCCCTATTCAGACTCGCTTTCGCTCCGGCTACCCCCAACGGGTTAACCTCGCCACGCAGCAGTAACTCGCAGGCTCATTCTTCAAAAGGCACGCCATCACAGTTGCTAAGACTGCTCTGACGGATTGCAGGCACATGGTTTCAGGAACTATTTCACTCCCCTCCCGGGGTACTTTTCACCATTCCCTCACGGTACTATCCACTATCGGTCACCAGGAAGTATTTAGGCTTAGCGAGTGGTCCCGCCAGATTCACAGCACCCTCCACGAAAGCGCTGCTACTCGGGAACACCACCACACACCGGCCACGCATTTTCGTCTACCGGACTCTCACCGTCTCTGGTCAGGTTTCCCAACCTGTTCAACTAACACGCAACCCAATGCTGAGAGGTCAGTAGCCCTCTCAGGCGATGTCCCACAACCCCGCACACGCAACCCCTACCAGGTATCCCACGCGCACGGTTTAGCCTCTTCCGCTTTCGCTCGCCACTACTCACGGAATCACCAGTGTTTTCTCTTCCTACGGGTACTAAGATGTTTCACTTCCCCGCGTTCCCCCTCATACCCTATATATTCAGGCATGAGTAACCCGACATCACTCGGGCTGGGTTTCCCCATTCGGACACCCTCGGATCACAGCTCGTTTGACAACTCCCCGAGGACTATCGCGGCCTACCACGTCCTTCATCGGCCCCTGGTACCAAGGCATCCACCATGTGCCCTAAAAAACTTGGCCACAAAGATGCTCGCACCCACTATACAATTCTCAAACAACAACCCGAGAAACAACCACACACCCAACCGGACGCGTGATGTGCCCTCTCAGATACCCAACAGTGAACTGCCCTGTGAAGCGTTAGTGTGTTCCACAATCCATCGAGCACCCACAGTGAACGACACTCGCGTTCAGACCATGGGAAACTCCCAGTCTATGACCGGGGTTTATGTTGCTCCTTAGAAAGGAGGTGATCCAGCCGCACCTTCCGGTACGGCTACCTTGTTACGACTTCGTCCCAATCGCCAGTCCCACCTTCGACCACTCCCTCCCAAAGGGTTAGGCCATGGGCTTCGGGTGTTACCGACTTTCATGACGTGACGGGCGGTGTGTACAAGGCCCGGGAACGTATTCACCGCAGCAATGCTGATCTGCGATTACTAGCGACTCCGACTTCACGGGGTCGAGTTGCAGACCCCGATCCGAACTGAGACCGGCTTTAAGGGATTCGCTCCACCTCACGGTATCGCAACCCTCTGTACCAGCCATTGTAGCATGTGTGAAGCCCTGGGCATAAGGGGCATGATGACTTGACGTCATCCCCACCTTCCTCCGAGTTGACCCCGGCAGTCCCCTACGAGTCCCCGGCATAACCCGCTGGCAACATAGGGCAAGGGTTGCGCTCGTTGCGGGACTTAACCCAACATCTCACGACACGAGCTGACGACAGCCATGCACCACCTGTACACCAACCACAAGGGAAACCGTATCTCTACGGCTGTCTAGTGCATGTCAAACCCAGGTAAGGTTCTTCGCGTTGCATCGAATTAATCCACATGCTCCGCCGCTTGTGCGGGCCCCCGTCAATTCCTTTGAGTTTTAGCCTTGCGGCCGTACTCCCCAGGCGGGGCGCTTAATGCGTTAGCTACGGCACGGAAACGGTGGAACCCATCCCCACACCTAGCGCCCAACGTTTACGGCATGGACTACCAGGGTATCTAATCCTGTTCGCTCCCCATGCTTTCGCTCCTCAGCGTCAGTATCGGCCCAGAGACCCGCCTTCGCCACCGGTGTTCCTCCTGATATCTGCGCATTTCACCGCTACACCAGGAATTCCAGTCTCCCCTGCCGAACTCAAGTCTGCCCGTATCGACCGCACGCCCACAGTTAAGCTGCAGGTTTTCACGGCCGACGCGACAAACCGCCTACGAGCTCTTTACGCCCAATAAATCCGGACAACGCTCGCACCCTACGTATTACCGCGGCTGCTGGCACGTAGTTAGCCGGTGCTTCTTCTACAGGTACCGTCACCCGAAAGCTTCGTCCCTGTCGAAAGAGGTTTACAACCCGAAGGCCGTCATCCCCCACGCGGCGTTGCTGCGTCAGGCTTTCGCCCATTGCGCAAGATTCCCCACTGCTGCCTCCCGTAGGAGTCTGGGCCGTGTCTCAGTCCCAGTGTGGCCGGTCACCCTCTCAGGCCGGCTACCCGTCGTCGCCTTGGTAGGCCACTACCCCACCAACAAGCTGATAGGCCGCGGGCTCATCCTGCACCGCCGGAACTTTCCACACACAGACCATGCGGTCGTGTGTCATATCCGGTATTAGACCTCGTTTCCAAGGCTTATCCCAGAGTGCAGGGCAGATTACCCACGTGTTACTCACCCGTTCGCCACTAATCCACCACCGAAGCGGCTTCATCGTTCGACTTGCATGTGTTAAGCACGCCGCCAGCGTTCGTCCTGAGCCAGGATCAAACTCTCCAACAATGCCTTGTTGAAACAATCCCAGCACACACTCAACAACCCAAAGGTCGGAGCGTGATACTCAAAGAAACCACCAACCACCATCTCCGAAGAGACAACTGGTCAGGGGCATAAAAGAACACTAAC
>NZ_SMKS01000129.1:0-4788 GCF_004348435.1 Saccharopolyspora terrae
CCTCCACTCCGACCACCCCACCCCTGGTCCCCCCGATCACCGCCGTACTCAGTACCCGGAATACCGCCGTACTCGGGTCCCCGATTACGGCCGTATTCGGGTCCCCGATTACCGCCGTAATCCGTCCCCGGAGGACTCCCGGGGTCCGCACGTGGAGGACTTCCGGGGCCAGTACACGGAAAACTGCCGTATTCGGGGGTCTGAACACGGCCGTGATCGGTCAGGGTGGTGAGGGCGTGGGTGATCCAGTCGTG
The DNA here is from genome assembly GCF_004348435.1 of Saccharopolyspora terrae. NCBI lineage: Bacteria > Bacillati > Actinomycetota > Actinomycetes > Pseudonocardiales > Pseudonocardiaceae > Saccharopolyspora > Saccharopolyspora terrae. The sequence continues at coordinate 255 of NZ_SMKS01000129.1, forward strand.
GGGGCGTTCGCCGCCGAGGGCGGGACCGTGTTCGACCAGCAGGACGCGGGCTCCGGATCGGGTTGCGGCCAGGGCTGCGGCTACGCCGGCCGGACCTCCGCCGATCACGGCGATGTCGGTGTGGGCGTTCCTGCGGTGGCACTTCGGCGCGTCGCCGCTGGTCAACCGGCCGACGCCGGGGATGCTCTCGGCCCGGAGGCCGTCGCGCAGCGGGACCTCGGTGGCTTGCGCGAACGGGTTCCCGTCCACGCTCACCAAGGCGTTCGGTTCGGTGAGGTCGGCGGTCAGGACTCCGCGCGGGCGGCCCAGGTAGGTCGAGCGGGCCACCTCGATTCGTCCGGAGGCGAGCAGCGCCGAGGCGAGTGTGTCGCCGGGATGCCCGGAGAACTCGGTCCCGTCGAAGGTGAATCGCAGGGTGCGGTCGGTCCGCCCGCCGTCGTCGAGCCGCATCACGCCACCTCGTCGGTCTCGGTGTTGCGCCACAGCTCGAACCAGCGTCGGCAGCCGGCCGAGTGCACCCACCGCTCCCGCCACCAGCCGCACGGGTTGTCCCGCACGAACAGGAAGTCCGCCCACTCCCGGTCGGTCAGCGCCCCGGGGTCGGCCGGGTAGTCGACGGCCTGGCCTCCGTAGCGGAACTCGGTCTCATCCCGCTCCCCGCACCAGGGGCACCGGATCCGCAGCATCGCGACCTCCCGGGATCAGTGCGCGACCGCCGCCGCGCCGTGCTCGTCGATGAGGGCGCCCGTGACGAACCGGTCCAGCCCGTAGGGCTCGGCCAGCGGGTGCGGACGACCGTGGGCGATGGTGTCGGCGTAGACCTGACCGACCCCGGGCGTGGCCTTGAAACCTCCTGTCCCCCAACCGCAGTTGAGGAACAGCCCCTCCCACGGGGTGGGGCCGATGATCGGCGAGGCGTCGGGGGTGACGTCCACCGTGCCCGCCCAGGTGCGGATCACGTGCGCGCGGGCGAAGATCGGGAACAGCTCCAGCGCCGAGGCAAGCTGGCGCTCGATCACGTGCACCGATCCGCGCTGGGCGTACCCGTTGCGGGAGTCGATGCCCGCTCCCACCACCAGCTCGCCGCGATGCGCCTGGCTGCAGTAGACGTGCACGTGGTTGGACATCACCACGCACGGGTGCACCGGTTCCAGCAGCTCCGAGACCAGCGCCTGCAGCGGGTGGCTCTGCAGCGGCAACCGCAGGCCGAGGGTGTCGGTGAGGGTGCTGGTGCGTCCCGCCGCGGCCAGCGCGACCCGGTCGGCGCCGATGTCGCCGCGCGAGGTGCGCACCCCGCGCACCCGGTCGCCTTCGGTGAGGAACCCGGTGACCTCGCAGCCCTCGACGAGGTCCACGCCCATCTCGTCGGCGCGGCGGGCGAAGGCCCAGGCCACCAGGTCGTGCTTGGCGATGCCGCCGCGCGGTTGCCACGTCGCGCCGAGGACCGGGTAGCGGCAGTCGGTGTTGATGATCGGGCAGATCCGCGAGACCTCCTCGGGCCACACCCATTCGGCGTCGATCCCGTTGGCGCGGTTGGCGAAGACCCGGCGCCGGGAGTCGCGCACCTCCTGCTCGGTGTGGGCGAGGTTGAGCACGCCGCGCTGGCTGAGCAGCAGTTCGCAGTCGAGCTCGTCGGGCAGCGATTCCCACAGCTTCAGGGCGTGCTCGTAGATCCCCGCGCTGGCGTCCCACAGGTAGTTGGAGCGGATGATCGCGGTGTTGCGGGCCATGTTCCCGCCTGCCAGCCAACCGCGTTCGAGGACGGCGACGTCGCGGATCCCGTGTTCGCGCGCGAGGTAGTAGGCGGTGGCCAGCCCGTGCCCGCCGGAACCGACGACGACCACGTCGTAGTGCCGGGCGGGCTCGGCGTTGCGCCACAGCCTCTCGGGCGGTTGCGGAAGCGGTGCTGCGACCACGGCCACCTCCCTGCGGTTCGGAGGTGAACCCAGGCTAGGAGCGCCGCGACGAGCGGGTCAATTCACGAAAGGGGGACGGTTCTTCCCGTTGTCCCACAACAAGATCCACGGCTGAAAATTCATCTCGACGGACTCTTGACGCACCCCTTTTCCCGAGCGCACTGTTGCGGTGTGCGCAGGTAGTTGTCGTAGACGCAACAAGGCGGCAGCCATGGTTTCGAGCGTCCACATTCTGCTCGTGGGGGCGGGCATCGTCGGGTGCAGCACCGCCTACCACCTGGCGCGCCAGGGGATCACCGATGTTCTGGTGGTCGACCAGGGACCGCTCCCCGCGACCGGCGGTTCGAGTTCGCACGCGCCGGGCCTGGTCTTCCAGACCAACGCCTCGGAGACGCTGAGCCGGCTCGCCGCCGACACCGTTCGCCTGTACTCCTCGCTGGAGGTCGACGGGTCGCCCTGCTTCCACCAGGTCGGCGGCATCGAGGTCGCCACCACCCCTGAACGCTGGGACGACCTGCACCGCAAGCTCGGACTGGCCACCGCGTGGGGCATCGACGGCGAACTCCTCGACGCCGGTCAGGTGCGCGAGCGCATCCCCGGCATCGACGCCGACCGGATCCACGGCGGACTGCACGTGGCCACCGACGGGATCGCCAAACCGGTGCGCGCCGCCGAGGCGATGATGCGCGAGGCGCGGCGGCTCGGCGTGCGCTTCGAAGGCTCGACCGAGGTCACCGGGTTCGACATCACCGACGACCGGATCACCACCGTTCACACCACGTCCGGCGACGTGGCCGCGGGAACCGTGGTGTGCTGCGCGGGGATCTGGGGCCCGAAGATCGGCCGGATGGCCGGGGTGACGATCCCGGTGCAGCCGCTGGCGCACCAGTACGCGGTGACCACGCCGGTGCTCGACGACGGTGAAACCGAAGTGGCGCAACCGATCCTGCGCCACCAGGACCGGTCGATGTACTTCCGCCAGGTCCACGACCGCTACGGCATCGGCTCCTACCGGCACCGGGTGATGCCGGTGCGCACCGACGAGCTCTCGCCGACCGTCACGCCCGGCACCGAAGCCCCCTCCGAGGGCGGCGGGTGGAAGGGCATGGCCTCGGTGCACCCGTTCACGCCGGAGGACTTCACCGGTCCCTGGCGAGAGGCGCGGCGGCTGCTGCCCGCCCTGCGCGAGGCCGAGATCGGCGAGGGCATGAACGGGCTGTTCCTGTTCACCTCCGACGGGATGCCGGTGCTGGGCCGGTCCGACGTGGAGAACTTCTGGGTCGCCGAGGCCGTGTGGATCACCCACGCCGGCGGCGTCGGCCGGGCGATGGCGCAGTGGCTGGCCGGGCGCACCCCCGACATCGACCTGCGGCAGGCCGACCTGCGGCGCTTCGACGACTTCGCCCGCAGCCCCGCTTACCTGGCACAGCGCAGCGCGCAGAGCTTCCGCGAGGTCTACGACATCATCCACCCGCAGCAGCCGCCCGAGCAGCCGCGGCCGTTGCGCACCAGTCCGTTCCACGACCGGCAGCGCGAACTCGGCGCGGTCTTCCTGGAGGCCTCCGGGTGGGAGCGGCCGCACTGGTACGCGAGCAACGAGAAGCTGTTGCAGGGCAAGGAGATCGCTCGTCCGGGCGAGTGGGCGGGCCGGTTCTGGTCACCGATCGTCGGCGCCGAGCACCTGGCGACCCGCGAAGGCGTCGCGATGTTCGACATGACCTCGCTGCCGCGCGCCGAGGTCACCGGCCCCGGTGCGCTCGGGCTGCTGGACCGGCTCACCACCAGCAAGATCGACCGTCAACCCGGCTACGTCACCTACACGCTGATGCTCACCCCGGAGGGCGGCATCCGGTCGGACATCACGGTGGCGCGGCTGGAGCGGGACCACTTCCAGGTCGGGTGCAACGGTCCGCGCGACATCGCGTGGCTGCGCGACAACGCCGACGCGACCGCGCAGGTCCGCGACATCACCGGCGGCACCTGCTGCATCGGGCTGTGGGGTCCGCGCGCCCGCGACGTGCTGGCCGCGCTCGCCGACGTCGACGTCTCGCACGAGGCGTTCGGGTTCTTCCGCGCCCGGCGGTTGCACGTCGGCGAGGTTCCGGTGGTGGCGCTGCGGCTGTCCTACGTGGGCGAGCTCGGTTGGGAGCTCTACACCTCCGCCGAGTTCGGCCGACGCCTGTGGGACCTGCTGGCCGGCGCCGGGCACGGCATCTTCCCCGCCGGCCGGGGTGCCTTCAACGGCATGCGGCTGGAGAAGGGCTACCGCGCCTGGGGCACCGACATGTGGACCGAGCACACCCCCGAGGAAGCCGGCGTCGCCTTCGCGGTGAAACCGGACAAGGGGCCGTTCACCGGCCGAGAAGCCCTGCTCCGCCGGGGAGAACCCGCTCGCCGCCTGTCCTGCCTGCGCATCGACGACGGCACGGTCCTGATGGGTTCCGAACCGGTTCTCGCCGGCGACGAACCGGTCGGGTTCACCACCAGCGCCGCCTACGGCCACACGGTCGGCGCGAGCCTCGCCTACGCCTGGCTCCCCGCCGACCTCGCACACCCCGACACCCGACTGACGGTCACCTACTTCAACCAGCCCCACCCCGCCACGGTCATCCCAGACC
>NZ_SMKS01000012.1:0-108176 GCF_004348435.1 Saccharopolyspora terrae
GAACTGCACCAGAACCCCGATCCCCCACTCCAGCAGAACCCCCACGACGGATTTCAGTGGAAATCAGACTCCCGACGTCAGTGGAAATCGGGGACCCGACCTCGGTGGAACTCGGGTGACCGGTTTCAGCGGAAGCCCGGGGGCGGATTTCAGTGGAACTCCGGTCCCCGACTTCAGTGGAAATCAGACGACGGATTTCAGTGGAAATCGGGGACTCGACTTCAGTGGAAGTCCTGCCTCCGATTTCAGCGGAAATCCGGGGGTGGGTTTTGGTGGGGACTGGGGGATCGTCGGTTTCGTGGCCGGCCGAGGGGTTGACGATGCAGGTGACGATGGGGTTGCGGTTGTCGCGGACGTTGCACTTCTGGTTGCACAGCACGCAGGGGCGGACCGGTGCGTCGTCGCGGACCGCGGTGACGAGGTCGGGATCGGCGATCTGCGCCCGGGTCATCTCGACCAGGTCCGCCACGCCGTCGTCGAGGGCTCGCTGGGCCTGTTCGGGGTCGACGACGCTGCCCTGCAGCACGACCGGGGTTCCCCCGGCGGCTTCGCGGATCCCCTTGCAGAGGTCGATGTTGAAGCCGGGCTCGGTGTGCAGGTCGGGGCGGGTGGCCGAGGTGCCCATCGCCGATCCCCGGACGACCGCCAGGTAGTCGACCGCGTCGCGGACGGATTCGACGACGCCGACCGCGGCCTCCGGCGTGATGCCGGCCCACGGCGCGAGCTCGTCGCAGGACAGCCGCAGTCCGACCACGCCCTCCCCGACCGACTCGCGCACGGCGGCGAGGACCTCGCGCAGCAGGCGGGTGCGGTCGGTGCCGTAGTCGTCGGAGCGCTGGTTGGTCAGCCCGGACAGGAACTGCCGCAGCAGCGAGAACTGCCCGGCGTTGAGCTCGACCCCGTGCAGTCCGCTGCGCACCGCCTCGCGCGCCGCCGAGGCGAAACCCGCCACGAGCGCGTCGATCTCGGGCTGCTCCAGCTCCATGGGCATCTCGCGGCTGGCGACGTCGGGCACCCGCGAGGGCGCCCACAGCACGCGCTGCGAGAACGCCGAGGAACCCTGCGACCCGGAGTGCCCGAGCCCGGCGAGCACCACGGTCCCGTGCGGGAGGCACGCCTCGGCCACGGCGGCCCAGCCCGGCCCGCAGCGCGAGGCCAGCGGAGCGCGTTCGTAGGGCCAGTCCGAGTCGTGCGCGCTCGCGATCTCGGTGACCAGCACACCGGCTCCCCCGGCGGCGCGCGCCGCGTAGTAGCCGACGTGCCGGTCCGAGATGTCCCGATCACGACCGAGGTTGGTCTCGTGCGGTCCGAACAGGACCCGAGACGGCGCGGTGCTCCGGCCGAGCCGGACCGGGTCGACGAGTCTCACAACCCGCTCACCAGCGGAGACGAGTCGCATGGCTTCGCGGGGACGGCGGGCATGCCGAGCCCGACCTTGCGCCGCGAGGAGCGCGAGTGGTCCTGCGTCGCCTTGGGCAGCTCGTTCTTGTCCACGATGGACAGAGCGGACTGCCCGTGCCCCTGCACGCACTCGGGGTCGGGTCCGTCCAGCGGGAGCCCGGTGAAGAACTTCGCCGCCATGCAGCCGCCCTGGCAGGCGTCGTAGTGCGAGCACGACGCGCACGCCCCCGCCGACTGCGGTTGCCGGAGGTCGTTGAACAGCTCCGACTCCCGCCACACGCGGGCGAAACCGCCTTCCTCGCGGACGTTTCCGCCCTTGAACACGTCGTGGATGGCGAACGGGCACGCGTAGACGTCGCCGACCGGGTCGATCAGGCACACCACGCGGCCCGCGCCGCACAGGTTCAGACCCGGCAGCGGGGTCGATCCCAGCGCGTTGAGGTGGAAGAACGAGTCACCGGTGAGCACCTGGTCGCCGCGGGCGACCAGCCAGTCGTAGATCTGCCGCTGCTGCGCGTCGGTGGGGTGCAGCTCGTCCCACACGTCGGCGCCGCGTCCGGACGGCCGCAGCCGGGTGATGCGCAGCTGCGCGCCGAACCGGTCGGCGATGACCTTGAAGTCGTCGAGCTGGTCGACGTTCTGGCTGGTCATGACCACCGAGATCTTGAAGTCGCGCATGCCCGCGTCGGAGAGGTTCTGCAGCGCGGTCATCGCCATGTCGAACGAGCCGGGTCCGCGCACCGCGTCGTTGACCTCGCGGGTCGCGCCGTCGAGGGAGATCTGCACGTCGACGTAGTCGGTGGCGGCCAGGCGGCGCGCGCGTTCGGCGTCGATGCGCAGCCCGTTGGTGGAGAACTTGACCCCGACCTGGTGGTCGATGGCGTAGTCGAGGAGTTCCCAGAAGTCCGGGCGCACGGTGGGTTCACCGCCGCCGACGTTGACGTAGAAGACCTGCATGCGTTGCAGCTCGTCGATGACCGCCTTCATCTCGGCGGTGGAGAGCTCGTTCGGGTCTCGCCGCCCAGAGGAGGACAGGCAGTGCTCGCAGGCCAGGTTGCAGGCGTAGGTCCATTCCCACGTCAGGCAGATCGGGGCGTCGAGTCCGCCCTTGAACTGCTCCACGAGCGCGGGAACCGGTGCTGTGGTGGTCATTCCAGGCTCACTTCCAACGGGACTTCGTCGTCGACATTGGGTGGAGGTGTTTTTCAACGCGGCGAAGCGCCGCCTCAGGGGCAAAACTCGTCCGGCACCGCCTCGACGAACTTCACTCTTGCGGGCGGATCATGTCGGAGGCGGCCAGGGAGGCGAGTGCTGTGCGGAACTGCGGGCGGCGCTGCTCGGGAATGCGCGCCAGCGCCTCTTCGACGCTGGCGTGCTCGTCGAGCTCGCGGACCAGTTCCACCAGTTCGGGAACTTTCAGGAACGACAGCTTCCGGTTTCCGAAGTGGTACGCGAGCGCCCCGAAGGGTTCGGGGCGCAACGCGACCTGCGGATTCAACCGGTAGCCGCGGCTGATGTCGAATTCCGCGGCGGCCACGATCAGTAGACCCCGCACATCCCGTCGATGGAGACCTCCTCGACCAGGAGTTCCTCCTCGACGACGGGCTCGTTTCCGGTGCTCTGTTCGATCTGCTGGTCAGCCATGCGATGCTCCTCACAGTGTCGAGCTACCATCGACACGGTATTTGCACCGAGTGCATTTTCACAAGACGTGGAGCGGTATCCGTTGCGGCATGACACATCTGGAGTACAGCGAACGGGTGGACGCCGAAAGGTCACCACCGCTGCGGAACTGGAGCAGGTCGCCTTCGACCTCTTCGACGAGCAGGGCTTCGAACGCACCACGGTCACCGACATCGCGGCCGCCGCGGGCATCGCGCGGCGCACGTTCTTCCACTACTTCCCGTCGAAGAACGACATCCCGTGGGGCGACTTCGACGCGGGCCTGGAGCGGATGCGCGCCGAGTTCCGCGCGCTGCCGGGCGATCTCCCGCTGATGGACGCGGTGCGGCACTGCCTGGTGGAGTTCAACCGAGTCCCGGACGAGAAGGCCCCCGACCACCGCAGGCGGATGCGGCTGATCCTGGGAGTGCCCGCGCTGCAAGCGCATTCGACGCTGCGCTTCGAGGCCTGGCGCGAGGTGGTGGCCGAATACGTCGGCCACCGCCTCGGCCAGCCGTCAACCGCGCTGACCCCGCAGACCATCGCGCACGCGACGCTGGGCGTGGCGCTGTCGGCGTACCAGCACTGGCTGGATCATCCCGAGCAGGACCTCTCGGGCCTGCTCGACGCGGCGATGCGCGAACTCGCGCTCGCGCACACCGCTCAGTAGTCGTCACTCCATGCGGCGAAGCCGCATTCTCTTTCGCCACCTGAGGCGCTGGCACCGCGGCGGGTTCTGAGCGCCTTCGTGGCGAGTACGCCGGGACGGCGTGTATTGGACATACACAAGGAGCGGCGCACGGAGCCCACGAAGGCGCTCAGGTTCCGCTACCCGGACCGCCGAGCAGCGCAACCACCACCAGGTTTCTCAGTAGTCGGCGTCGGTGTAGCGGATCAGCCCGCGCAGGTTCTTGCCGGCCATCATGTCGGCGTATCCGGTGTTGATGTCCTCCAGCTTGTACTCGGTGGTGATCAGCTCGTCGAGCTTGAGGGTGCCGTTGCGGTAGTGCTCCAGCAGTCGGGGGATCTGAGTGCGCGGGCTGACCCCGCCGAAGATCGCGCCCTGCAACCGCTTCTGCAGCAGGGTGAGCTCGAACAGGCTCACCTGGGCCTCGATCTGATCGGCCCGGCCCATGCCGGTGACCACGACCTGACCGCCCTTCTTCGTCATCGACAACGCCGGCTGCAGGTGCTCACCGGTGGTCTCGCCGATGCAGATCAGCACGCTGTCGGCCAGCTGACCCCAGGTCAGCTCCCCGACCGCTTCGTGCGCCTCGGCCATCGAGGCGAAGGAGTGCGTGGCGCCGAGCTCCTCGGCCTTGGTCCGCTTGAACTCCACCGGGTCCACGGCCACGACGTAGCGCGCACCCGCCGCAGCGGCTCCCTGCACGGCGTTGATGCCGACGCCGCCGCAGCCCACGACGACCACGGTGTCACCGGTGCGCGTCCCACCGATCTCGGTGGCGGTCCCCCAGCCGGTCGACACGCCGCAGCCCAGCAGCGCGGCCTTCTCCAGCGGGATGTCCTTCTCGATGGTGAGCACCGACGCCTGGTTGACCGTCACGTACGGCGCGAAGGTCCCCAGCAGGCACATCGGCGCAGCGGGTTTGCCCTGGTAGGAGATGCGGTGACCGCCGGAGATCGCCTCTCCGGACAACAGCCCCGCGCCTGCGTCGCAGAGGTTCTGCATCCCCTTCGCGCACGCGCGACACCTGCCGCAGCCGGGGATGAAGGTCAGCACCACGTGGTCGCCTTCCTCGATCCCGGTGACCCCGGCGCCCACCTTGGTGACCACACCGGCACCTTCGTGCCCACCGACGGCGGGGTAGATCGCCATCGGAGTGGCGCCGGTCCGCAGGTGCTCGTCCGAGTGGCACAGGCCCGAGGCCGCGAGCCTCACCTGCACTTCGCCCTCGATCGGATCGCCCAGTTCGATCTCTTCGATTTCCCAGTCTTTGCCCGGCTCGTGCAGGATCGCGGCCTTCGTCTTCATAACCACTCCTCGTCGAGTGCGGAAGAACATGCGCATCCGAGAATGAGAACCCGGTCACGCGGAAGTCAATGCCGCGATCGAACGATCAGCAGCGGTGCCGGTGTGTGGTGGATCAGCTTGTGGCTGGTCGAGCCCAGGTGGGCGCCCGCGACACCACCACGACCGTGGGCGCCCACGACCACCAGTTGTGCCTCGGTCGAGTGGTTGATCAGCGCCGCCACCGGGGAACCGCGCCCCACGATCCGCTCGACCTCGACGCCGGGGAACCGCTCCCGCCACCCGGCCATGACCTCGGCGAGGAAGCGCTGCTCCTGCTCCGCGACCTCCTCGCTCGGCAGCCTGCCGCGCAGCCACTTCAGGTCGATGCCGACGATCTCCCAGGTGTGCACCACGTGCAGCGGTTCGTCGAGCGTGTCGGCCAGCCGGAACGCCTGCGCGAGCACCGGCGCGGCGGATTCGGCGTCGTCCACACCGGCCACGATCGGGCCGGCCGCCGGGAACGTGGGCGGATCGCCGACGTCCGGCACGACCGCGACCGAGCCGAGCGCGTGCGCGGCGACCTTGACCGCGACCGCGCCCGCCAGCAGGCCGGTGAACCCGCCGAAACCCCGGTCGCCGACCACCAGCAGCTCGGCGGCAGCGGACTCGGCGACGAGCACCCGCTCTGGCGGACCCGGGATCGCCGCGGAGGTCACGTCGACGTCGGGCTGCTCGGACCGGACGCGCTCGGCGGCGTCGGAGAGCCAGTGGGCCACCTGCGCGCGCACGTGCTCCTCGCCCGGATGTGCGGTCGGGTCGGCGTAGACGATCCGCAGGCCGCAGCCGCGCCGCGCCGCCTCGCGCGCCGCCCAGGCCGCGGCGTTGCGCGCCACCGCCGAGCCGTCGACTCCCACCACGACGTTCATCACGGCCTCCCCGGTCGTCCCGTTCCAGGGTCGTCGACCGGGGCGCGACGCGCCTGCCGGATCAGACCGGCAGGCGACCCGGGACGAGCAGTTCGGTGTTGCGGTCGGTGTAGGAGCCGAGCTGGCTCAGGTCGGTGTGCGGGTCGTTGAACGACAGCTCCCGGTACAGCGCGGCCAGCCCGGCGGGCGAGCGGTCGTCGTAGTCGGCCTGGTACGGGCTGTCGGCCTCGATCAAGGTCGTGAACAGCGACAACGTGCCGTCGCGGTTGTCGGCGATCTCGATGGTCCTGGCCAGCTGCGGGAAGTCGACGTGCGACGCGGTGTTGATCTCCCAGAAGCCGCGTTCGGGCTCGTCGGCGGCGTGCGGGGTGATGGTGTTGCGGTGGGTGTGGCCGTTGACCCAGGCCAGCACGTTGGGAAACCGCTGGAGCAGCCGGACCACGCCGTCCCCGCCCACGCGGGCCTCGCCGGGCGAGCGGAAATCCGGCCACAGGGCGGTCATCGTGTCCGAGGTGTGGTGGCTGAACAGTACGAACAGCTCGTCGGTGGCGTCCTGGCTCTGCTCGCGGCCGAGCTCGTCGTAGTAGGTGGAGCTGCCCCGGGTCAGCACGTCCTGCAACCACCGGTACTGGGTCAACCCGATCGAGCCCTCCGCCAGACCGGCGGTGTTCGTGCTGTCCATCGCGATCCCGATGACGCCGGGAGCGATGCGGAAGGTGTAGTACGGCTTGGGGTCCGCGGGGTCGAACCCGTGGCCGATCGGTCCCGGTCCGGTGTTGGCCTCGTCGAGGTGGGCGGCGATGAACTGCTCGGTGGTGAAGGGGTGCCGCCGTTCGTCGGGCGTCACGGTGCGCACGATGGTGTTGCCGTCGAGCACCATCTGGCCCGACGCCTCCCGCGTGCCGCGCAGCATCTCGGCGACGGCGGCGGCCTCCCGCTCATCGCGGCCGATGATCTTGCGGTCGCCGGTGTACCAGTCGTTGACGCGCGGGATGACCTGGTCGGCCAGGGTTCCCATGACGCTGTTGTCGTGGTTGCCGAACACCGCGTACCACGGGATGTCCAGACCGGGGCTGGCGAAGGGCCGGAGCGCGTCGGTGAGCAGCCCGGGGAGCACGGGGAACCCGGCTTCTCGGAAACGGTCCTCCACACCGCCTTCGGGGTGCCAGTACAGCGGGTCGCCCGAGTCCTGGACCCCTTCGTAGTGGGCGGCGCCGGTGTTCTGCGCGATCCGCCCGCCGTTGAGGACGGCGAAGTACCAGTCGAGCTCGGCGAACTCGTGGTTGTCGGTGCTGTCACCAGTGGTGATCATGAAGTCCATCGGCGCCCCGGTGACCGGGCCGGTGCGCATCTCGTTGACCCGCTGCACCAGGTGCGCGGCGGCCAGCGCGCCCAGCGTCTCCTGCGGCCGGAACGCCCCACCGGCCAGCGGGTGCAGGTACTCGAAGCGGGCCGGGCTCTGCGCGTCGGTCACGTGCAGGTCGGTGAACTGGGTGAACGCGGTGATCGGAACCCGCCGGTCGATCCGGCCCGGGTCGGCCGCGGCGAGCTCGGTGCGCACGACCTGCGGCCAGCCCGGTCCGGCGATCAGCCGCCGGTAGCCCTCACCGCCGGAGGCGGGTTGCGCGGCCATCTCCAAGGTCGTTCGGGCTGGTCGGGGGCTCGCGGAAGCGGAGCCGACGCCCAGTGCCATGCCCGTGATGCCCGCGGCCAGCATGAAGCCGCGCCTGCTCAAGTCCGCCATACCCAGTCCTCTGATCGCGCCGGAACTGATCAGAAAATCTTTCATGTTTGGCGGATGCGGAACACCTCAGTTCAGGTGAAAGCCCGGGAAACAACACTCGAACGGCTCAGCCGAGGCCGCTTGGACGCGCGCCGTCAACACCGCCCGCGCAGCTCGCACCGCCGGGCGAACGACAGCCCGGCCATCACCCCAGGACGCCCGTCGGCAGCACGGCGTGGACTCCCCAGGTCTGGTTCGCGATCTGGGTGATGCGCATGTCGACCGTCGCGCCGGCCAGCGCCAGCGCCGCACCGCGGTCGAGGGCCTGCTCGATCTGCAGCCAGTCGACCATCGCGCTCAACGCGGTGGCGGTGGCCTCGTTGAGGTCGGTGTCGAAACCGAACGTGACCAGGCCGGACGGAGTTTCAGCGTGGATGCCGGGAACCGGGCGGTCCACGACCAGATCCAGCCGCACCCGGGTCGTCATGCCGCACTCGATGGCGGTGCCCCCGACCTCGCCGTCGCCCTGCCGGGCGTGGCCGTCGCCGAGCAGCAGCATCGCGTCCGGAACCGTGACCGGCAGGTACAGGGTCGATCCGGCGACGAGCTCGCGGCAGTCGATGTTGCCGCCGCCTTCGGGGCGCGGCGGGATCGTCGAGTGCTCACCGGGCTCCTCCGGCGGCATGCCGACCACGCCGAGGAACGGCTCGAGCCGCACGGTGTGCCCGTGCTGGTCGGTGCCGGTCTCGCCGTCGAGCTCCCACAGCAACCAGGTCCGCTCGGCGTCGGCCACGCGCAGCCGGCGCATCAGCCAGTCGTCCTTGCCCGCGGTCGCCGTCCACCCCCACCCGGCGGGGGTGAGCTCCTCGAAGTGCACCGCCAGCACCATCCCGGGCTTGGCGCCGCGCACGGCGATCGGGCCGGTCAGGCAGTGCCCCCGCCGCTCGGCGAACATGGTGGGCTGCTGCTCCCCCGGCACCTCCTGGCGCCGCAGGAACCCGCTGGAGTCCAGCGACTCCACCGTCACGACGTCCCCGGCCTCCACGGTGAGCACCGGTGCGGTGTCCCGGCTGAACACGTCGACGACGCTGCCCGCCTCGGCCCGAACCTCGAAAGAACCCACCACGACCTCCGCCCCTGGAACTCCCATCACCCAACCAGGACCGACGCTCCTGGCCAAGTGAGGGAGCCCACGTCAGCGATGCGTCACGTCGAGGGCGGCCCGGATGATGGTGCCGGTGTCGAGACCGTGGTGGCGGTAGACGTCTTCGAGCGAGCCGGACTGGCCGAATCCCGTCACGCCCAGGTGGACAGCGGGAATCCGGTTGACGCCCGCCAGGAACGCCAGCGCGTGCGGGTGTCCATCCAGGACGGTGACCATCGGGCGCGCCCGATCCGCCGGGAAGACCTGGTCCAGCACGCCCCGGTCCGCATCGCCCCGGTGAGCCCGGAACAGCAGGTCAGCGCTGGTCACGCACACGACGTCGGCGCCGATCCCCTGCTCGGCCAGCCGGTCGGCCGCGGCCCGCGTCTCGGTCATCAGCGCGCCCATGCCCACCAGCGTCACCTGCGGGTCGGCGTCGCGCCGCAGCGCGTAGGCGCCTCCGACGACCTGCCTGCGGCGGCGTTCGCGGGCCGCCGGATCGGCGGGCACCGACGCCAGCGACTGGTCCACCGGACGCGTCGACAGCCGCAGGTAGGACGAGGATCCGCCGGGCTTGCCGAGCTGCGACATGGCCTCCAGCAGGCACCACTCGGTGTCGACGGCGAAAGCGGGCTCGTAGCTCGTCACGCCGGGCTGCTCCAGCCCGATCGAGGGCGTGCCGACCGACTGGTGCGCGCCGCCCTCGGGAGCCAGGCTCACCCCGGACGGCGTGCCGACCAGGATCGACTGCCCGCCGCCGTACACGCCGAACGACCACGGTTCCAGCGCGCGCCCCAGGAAGCAGTCGTAGACCACGCCGATCGGCAGCAGCGGCTGGCCCCACCGGCTCCAGGTCGAGCCGAGCTCGCCGAGCAGGCTGACGAGGTTGGTCTCGGCGATGCCCAGTTCGATGTGCTGACCGGCGGGTCGTTCCCGCCAGTGCAGGATGGTCTCGGCGTCGTCGGCGAACCAGTCGACGCGCTCCGAGGGGGACCACACGCCGACCTTGTTGAGCCAGCCACCGAGGTTGGTGGTCGAGCTGACGTCGGGCGCCAGCGTCACGATCCGCTCGGCCGCCTCCGGAGACTCGCGGGTCAGGTCCAGCAGCGTGCGCCCCAGCGCCGCCTGCGTCGTGGTCGTCCCGCTCGGCGTGCGCCCGATGTCGGTGGGCAGCTTCGGCGGCTTGACGCGGGCGCGTTCGCGGCGGCGCAACCGGGAAGCCGTTTCCGCGCAGCGCTTCCCGGCCGGGCTGTCGTCGGCGAAGCGGTGCCACGGGTCGTCGAGGTCGGCGCCGACCTGGCCGGCCAGCTGCCGCATCTGCTCCTCGGCGAGCAGCGAACCGTGGTTCTGCGGGTGCCCCTCGGTCGCCAGGCCGTAGCCCTTGATGGTGTAGGCGAAGATGACCGTGGGCCGGGTGTCGTCGATGGCCTTGAACGCCGAGTCCAGCGCGTCCAGGTCGTGCCCGCCCAGGTTGCGGATGGCCACCGCCAGCGTCTCGTCGTCCACATCGGACAGCAGTCGCTCGATCGCCTTGTCCCCGGCGGGGATCCGCTCCCGCAACTGCTGCGGTGTGCAGCGCAGCAGGCGCTGGTACTCGGGGTTGCTCATGCCATCGATGCGCTCGCGCAGCGCCGCGCCGCCGGGACGGGTGAACAGCTCCTCCAGCACCTGCCCGTACTTGAGGGTGATGACCTGCCAACCCGCGGCGGTGAACATGCCCTGCAGCCGGTTCGCGGCGATGTTGGGCACGACGCGGTCCAGCGACTGCCGGTTGAGGTCGACGATCCAGACGACCTCGCCCAGGTCGGCGACGGTCGGGTCGAGGATCGCCTCCCAGCAGGCGCCTTCGTCGAGCTCGGCGTCGCCGAGCAGCGAGTACTGGCGTCCGGTGCCCGCCCCTCCGCCGTGCGTGTCGACGTAGCGACGGGCCACCGCGCCCCAGATCGGCGCGGTGGCGCCGATGCCGACCGAACCGGTGGAGTAGTCGGCCGGGTCGGGGTCCTTGGTGCGGCTCGGGTAGCTCTGCACACCGCCGTACTCCCGCAGCGTGGTCAGGTGCTTCTCATCCAGCGAGCCGAGCAGGTAGTTGATCGCGTGCAGCACCGGAGAGGCGTGCGGCTTGACCGACACGCGGTCGGAGGCGGTGAGGTGTTCGAAGTACAGCGCGGTCATGATCGAGACCATCGAGGCGCAGGACGCCTGGTGCCCGCCGACCTTGAGCCCGGAGTTGTTCGGCCGCACCCTGTTGGCGTGGTCGATCATCGCGGTCGCCAGCCACAGCACCCGCTGCTCGACCTCACGCAGATCCGCCGTCTCGGTGCGCACCGGTACCAGGCTCGTCATCACGCCTCCTCGCGTTGCCACATTGCGCTCAGAAGAACACCAAGACAAGAATCACTGCACAAGACCCGGCCGGCGAATCGAGCAATCTGCTCACCGGGCCGGGACGGAACGACCGACGAGGTGAACAGATTGCCCACCGCCGAGCCGCTCGACGACATCGACATCCGGCTGCTGCTGGCCCTGCGCGAGGAACCGCGGGCGACCGTGGTCGCGCTGGCGGATCGAGTCGGGCTGTCCCGCAACACGGTTCAGGCGAGGCTGGCCAAGCTGGAACCGAAACTCGGTTCGTTCGAACGCCGCATCGACCCGGCGACGCTCGGCTACCCGCTGACCGCGTTCATCACCGTCCAGGTCACCCAGCAGCACCTCGATCGGCTGGCCGGCGCGCTGGCCGAGATCCCGGAGGTGGTGGAGGTTTTCGGACTCACCGGCGACTCGGACCTGCTGGTGCGCGTGGTCGCCACCGACGCCGACCAGCTCTACCGCATCGCGGGGCGCATCCTCGACACCCCGGGCGTGGAGCGCACGAGCTTCTCGCTGGCCATGCGCACCCTCGTCGACTTCCGCCTGACCCCGCTACTCGCGGACAAGCTCCGCCCGGACGCCCAGTAGCCGGACCGGGCGATCCAGCGGGAACCGGCCCAGCGCCTGCTGCGCCGCGACGTCGATGGGTTCGAAGGCCCTGGTGGGTTCGGCGAGCGTGACGCCGTGGGTGTGGGTGGCGAAGCGGGAGTCGCGAACCTTGACCACCACCCGACGGGCCAGCGTGTCGTCGGCGGCCAGGTCCTCGGAGACCTGGCGGGACAGGCGGGTGATCTCGGCGCGCATCGGCTCGACCTCGCGCAGGTCGCGCTGGAAGGTGACCTCGCGACCGTGCGAGCGGGCGCGGAACGGCTCGTCGCTGACCGGCGTGGAGTCGTAGCCGTGCGCGAGCGCCACCAGCCACGGTCCGATGTTGGGGCCGAACTCGCCCGCCAGGTCCGCCATCGGCGTGCGGGCCAGCTCGGCCACGGTGGCGATGCCCCGGGCGGCGAGCTTCTTGGCGGTCTTGGCCCCCACCCCTTGCAGCGCGTCGGTGGGCTTGTCGGCCATCACCTCGACCCAGTTGGTCACGTCCAGCCGGAACACCCCGGCGGGTTTTCCCATGGCGGAGGCCAGTTTCGCGCGCAGCTTGTTGTCACCGATGCCGATCGAGCAGTTCAGCGCGGTGCGCTCGCGCACGAAGCGCTGGATGTAGCGGGCGGTGTCCACGGCGTCCTCGGCGTCGACGAGCATGAACGCCTCGTCCCAGCCGATGACTTCCAGGACCCCGCCCAGCTCGCCGAGCGCGGTCATCACGTCGGCGGAGGCGGCCAGGTAGGTCTCGCGGTCGGCGGGCAGGAACACCGCCTCCGGGCAACGCGCCGCCGCCGTGCGCAGCGGTGTCCCCGATTTCACGCCCTGGGCTCGGGCCTCGTAGGAGGCACCCGCGACCACGCCTCGCTCGGTCGGATCGCCCGAACCGCCGACCAGCACCGGCTTGCCGACCAGCTCGGGATGCCGCAGCAGTTCCACGGCGACGATGAACTGGTCGAGATCGATGTGCAGCACCACCCGTTCCACGCCGGTCAGCATCGTCGGAAACGCCCGCTCGCGCCAGGTCCCGCGCCGATGCGCGAGACTGTTCCGGTGAGCAAGCGAAGCGCCGGAATCCTGCTGTACCGCCTCGACGGCCCGAGCGTGCTGGTCGTGCACCCGGGCGGGCCGTTCTTCAAGAACAAGGACGCCGGGGCCTGGAGCCTGCCCAAGGGCGAGCACGAGCCCGACGAGGACCCCCGGGCAGCGGCCCTGCGCGAGTTCACCGAGGAGACCGGCATGACGCTGCACGACCGCGAACTGCTGCCGCTCGGCGAGGTCCGGATGCGCAGCGGCAAGACCATCACCGCCTGGGCCGCCGAAGGCGAGTTCGACGTGGACTCGTTGCGCAGCAACACCTTCGAGATCGAGTGGCCGCCTCGCTCCGGCCGCCGCCAGTCCTTCCCCGAGGTCGACCGCGCGCTGTGGTGCGATCTCGACACCGCGCGCGAGAAGCTCAACGCCGCCCAGGCTCCGTTCATCGACCGGCTCGTCGAGCTGTTGCGCTGATCTCGGGCGCCCGCGTCCAGGACACTGCTCGCATGGAGCAGATCGATCCACCGATGACCGGCGGCGAGCGCGAGACGCTGCGCGGCTTCCTCGACCACCACCGCGGCATCCTCGCGAGCAAGTGCGAGGGGCTGTCCGACGAACAGCTGCGCCGGCCCGCCTCGTCCCCGTCGACGCTGACGTTGCTCGGCCTGGTCCGGCACATGGCCGAGGTCGAGCGCATCTGGTTCCGGCTGTGCGTCAACGGCGAGCACGACCTGACGCGGGTGTGGGCGCAGGAGGACTTCCAGGTCGCCTTCGACGTCTCGGATGCCGACACCGCGGAGGCGTTCGGCGCGTGGGAGGCGGAGGTCGAGCGCGCCCGCGAGATCGAGCGGTCCGTCGACTCGCTGGACACCGCGTTCTGGCTGCCGAGGTGGCGTGAGCACCTGTCGTTGCGCTGGATCTTCCTCCACATGATCGAGGAGTACGCCCGGCACAACGGCCACGCGGACCTGGTCCGCGAAGCCGTCGACGGCAAGACCGGCGACTAGCGATGAGGCCCCGCCCGGACGGTGCCGGACGGGGCCTCATCAACCGGTTTCTCAGGCGTCGAGGGACTTCTCCCGCGTCTCGCGGCTGGCCAGCAGCGCGAGCAGGGTGACCGCGCCGGCCACCGCGAGGTAGACACCGACCCAGCCCAGTCCGTGGGAGCCGGCCAGCCAGGTGGCGATGTAGGGCGCGACCGAGGCGCCCAGCAGGCTGGCCAGGTTGTAGGACACCGAGGCGCCGGTGTAGCGCACCGCGGTCGGGAACAGCTCGGGCAGCAGCGCACCCATCGGGCCGAAGGTCATGCCCATCAGACCGAGGCCGACCACCAGAAACAGGACCGTGGCCGTGGTCGAGTGGGTGCCGAACCACGGGCCCATGAGCAGGCCGAACACGATGATCGCGATGGTGGTGACCACCAGCGTGGGACGCCGGCCGTAGCGGTCGGCCAGCAGACCGGCCACCGGCACCGTCAGGCCGAAGAACACCACGCCGACCAGCAGCATCACCAGGAACGTCGAGCGCTCGTAGCCCAGGCCGGAGTCGGAGGTGCCGTAGGACAGCGAGAACACCGTCATCAGGTAGAACAGCACGTAGGTCGCCAGCATGATGAACGTGCCCAGCACCAGCGCCTTGAAGTCGGTGCGGAAGACCTGCACGAACGGCACCTTGGCGCGCTCGTTGTTCTCCAGCACCTTCGCGAACGCCGGGGTCTCGTTCAGGCTCAGCCGCACCCACAGGCCGACGATCACCAGCACCGCCGAGACCAGGAACGGGATCCGCCAGCCCCACGAGGCGAACGCGGCGTCGGACATGACGCCGGAGAGGACCAGGAACAGGCCGTTGGCGAAGAAGAACCCGATCGGCGCGCCGAGCTGCGGGAACGTCCCGAACAGCGCCCGCTTGCGCGGCGGCGCGTTCTCGGTGGCCAGCAGCGCCGCACCACCCCACTCGCCGCCCAGGCCCAGGCCCTGCCCGAACCGGCACAGCGCCAGCAGCAGCGGCGCCACGATGCCGATCTGCGCGTAACCGGGCAGCAGACCGATCAGCACCGTCGAGATGCCCATGGTCAGCAGCGACGCCACCAGCGTCGCCTTGCGGCCGATGCGGTCGCCGAAGTGGCCGAACAGCGCCGAGCCCACCGGCCGGGCGACGAAGGCGATGCCGAAGGTCGCCAGCGAGTTCAGCGTGGCCGCCGTCTCGTCACCCGCGGGGAAGAACAGCTTCGGGAAGATCAGCACCG
The DNA here is from genome assembly GCF_004348435.1 of Saccharopolyspora terrae. Classification (NCBI taxonomy): domain Bacteria; kingdom Bacillati; phylum Actinomycetota; class Actinomycetes; order Pseudonocardiales; family Pseudonocardiaceae; genus Saccharopolyspora; species Saccharopolyspora terrae. Next base: position 15,067 of record NZ_SMKS01000012.1, read on the forward strand.
CGGCCGTGGCGTAGACGTAGAAGTCGTAGAACTCGATCGAGGTGCCCACGAGGCTGGCGAGCACGACCTGTCGGGTCGAGTTGCGTGGGGTCTTCGACCCCGGATCCCCGGAACCTCGCACCTGCGAGGTGTGGCCGACAGCCATTGCGCCGAACCTCCTGATTAACACGAACGGACGAACGACACTCTAAACCTTCGGCGACCACGTCCCGAGACGGGGTTCCCGCATGCTGGACGTTCAGGAAGCGAGGAACTCCATGATCAGCGCGGTCACCCGCGCCGGGTTGTCCTCCTGGACGAGGTGTCCGGCCTGTGGGATCCACTCCAGCCGAGCGTGCGGGATGCGCCGCGCCAGCTCGCGGGCCCGATCGGCCGGGAGCCAGGTGTCGTTCTCGCCCCAACCGACGAGCACCGGGAAGTCCAGGTCGCCGTAGCGGTCCTCGACCTCCCGGGTGTAGCGCTCATCGGCCTGGGCGATCTGCCGGTAGAAGGCGGGCTGGCCGTCCTCGCCGAGCCACGGCGCCACCATCCGGTCCAGCACGTCGGGCCTCAGCTCGCGGTGCGCGGCGGTGGTCAGGTAGCCGCGCACCAGCGACTCGTGCAGGTGCGGCGGCAGCGCGGCGAAGACCTCGGCGTTGGCGTTGACCAAGCGGAAGAACTCCGAACCCCAGGGCCGGACGCTCACCGCGTCCAGCAGCGCCAGGCGCCGGTAACGCACCCCGTCCAGCAGGGCGCTGCGCAGCGACACCGCGCCGCCGAAGTCGTGGGCGATCACCGAGGGCTCGTTGAGCCCGCAGTGCCGCAGCCACCCGGTGAACACCTCCTGCTGAGCGGCCAGCGACACGTCCTGCCCCTCGAACTTCGCCGAGCTGCCGTAGCCGGGCATGTCCCACAGGTGCACGCGGTACCGGGCGCTCAGCGCGTTGGCGACGTCCCGCCACACGAAGGAGGAGAAGGGCGTTCCGTGCATGAGCACGACGGTCTCCCCCTCCCCGAAGCTGTCCCACCGCACCTTCCCGTGCGGCGACTCGTACACCTCGGAGAGTTCCCAGCTCATCAAGACCTCCGCACTCATCACTCCCTGACCAGGGCGATTCGAATTTCGCGCGAAATTCGAATCGGAGCCCGAACCCGCGCCTCAGACGACCGCTTCCTCCTCGTCCGGTGTGTCGTCGCCGCGGACCGGCAGGGTCCCGAAGGCCGCCGGCGGCTCCTGCCAGCACGTCGCCGCAGCACCTTCGCGGATGGCCTGCCAGACGCGTTCGGGCGTGGTCGGCATGTCGATGTGGCGCACGCCCAGGTGCTTGACGGCGTCCACGACGGCGTTCTGCACCGCCGGGGTGGAGCCGACCGTCGCCGATTCACCGATCCCCTTGGCACCCAGTGGGTTCAGCGGCGTCAGCGTCTCGGTGTTGGACACCTCGAAGGACGGCAGGTCCGCCGCCGAGGGGATCGCGTAGTCGGCCAGGGTCGCGGTCTCCGGGTTGCCGTCGGCGTCGAAGGTGACCTCCTCCCACAGCGCCTGGGCGATGCCCTGCGCGGCGCCGCCGTGCTGCTGGCCGCGCACCAGCATCGGGTTGAGGATCCGTCCGCAGTCGTCGACGGCGATGTGCCGCAGCGGCGTGACCTGCCCGGTCTCGACGTCGACCTCGACGACCGAGACGTGCCCGCCGAACGGGAACGTCGCGCCGCCCGGGGCGAAGTCGACGTTGGCCGCCAGCCGCTCGCCCTCCTGCGCCGCGGCCTCGACCAGCTCGGCCCAGGCGACGGTCGCGCTCGGCACACCGGCCACGCCCAGCGCACCGCCGTCGGTGACCTCGATGTCGTCCACGTCGGCCTCCAGCTTCGAGGCCGCGATCTCCTTGGCCCGCCGCAGCACCTCCGTGCCCGCCTCGCGCACCGCGCTCCCGCCGATCTGCAACGAGCGGGAACCGCCGGTGCCACCGCCGCGCGGCACCTCGGCGGTGTCGGACTGCACGAACTCGATCGCGTCCATCGGGATGCCGAGCGTGTCGTTGACGATCATCGCGAAGGCCGTCGCGTGCCCCTGGCCGTGCGCGGAGGTGCCGACCCGGATGCGGGCGCCCTCGGCGTGCACCTCGACCTCGGCGTACTCGCCGGCACCACCACCGGTGATCTCGACGTAGGCGCTGACCCCGATGCCCAGCAGCTTGTGCTCCCCGGCCTCGATGCGGCGGGCCTGCTCGGCGCGCAGCTCGTCGTAGCCCGCCAGCCGCAGCGCCTCGTCGAACGGCACCGCGTACTCGCCGCTGTCGTAGGTGGCCCCGGTCAGCGTCCTGTACGGGAAGCTCTCCGGAACCAGGAAGTTCTTGCGCCGCAACGCGACCGGGTCCATGCCCAGCTCGGCGGCGGCCAGGTCCATGATCCGCTCCACCATCGCCGCGGACTCGGGGCGCCCGGCCCCGCGGAAGGCACCGACGGGCGTGGTGTTGGTCAGCGAGGCGATGCCGTCGTAGCTGATCTTGGGGATGTCGTAGACGGCCTGCGCCATGGTCCGCGTCGGGCCCAGCGCCAGCGATCCGCCGAAACCGGCGTAGGCGCCGCAGTCCCCGACGACCCGGCAGCGCATCCCGACGATCGAGCCGTCGCGGCGCAGTCCCAGCTCCACGTACTGCACCTGGCCACGTCCGTGCGGCATGCCCTGCATGTTCTCCGAGCGGCCCTCGACCCAGCGGACGGGACGTCCCAGCTTCAGGGCGAGCCCGACCGCCACCACGTGCTCGGAGATCGCCCCGGCCTTGCCGCCGAAACCGCCGCCGACGTGCGGCGAGATCACCCGCACGCGGTCGTCGTCGAACCCGAACGCCTTGGCCAGACCGCTGCGCACGCCGTGCGGCATCTGGGTCGAGACGTGCACGGTGATGTCGTGCTCCGCATCGGGCCCACCCGGTTGCACCGCGACGGCGTTGCCCTCCAGCGGGACGACGGCGACGCGCTGGTTCTCGATGCGGGCCCGCACCACCACGTCCGCGCCCTCGAGCACCGAGTCCCCCGCTCCGTCGCGGTATCCGGCGGCGATGTTCGATCCGAGGTCGGGGAACTGCCGCTCGGCGTCGTCGTCCAGCGCGCGTTCCATGTCGGCGACCACCGGCAGTTCGCGGTAGTCGACGTCGACGAGCTCGACCGCGTCGGCGACGGCCGCGGCCGACTCGCCCACGATGACCGCGACCGGCTCTCCGACGAACCGCACCCGATCGGTGGCCAGCGGCGGCCGGACGACCTTCGGGTTGACCTCCACGAACGGTGCGGGCACCGGGAGGTCCAGGTCGGCGGCGGTGTAGGCGCCGACGACACCCGACGCCTCGGCGGCCGCGGAGACGTCGATCCCGGCGATCTCAGCGTGCGCGAGGTGGGAGCGCACGAAGCCGATGTGCAGCAGCCCTTCCACCTCGAGGTTGCCGATGTAGGTGCCCCGGCCGCGCAGCAGATCCGGATCTTCGACGCGCTGAACCTCGGTCCCCAGCAATGAACCCACCATGCGAAAAACCCTATCCCTCCGGACGAACACCGGCAGCGGTCGAAAACCGCGGCGCCGACAGGTGATCAACCGAGCAAGCGGAAGGAAAATTCCCCGTCTCGCAACATCGATTGACCGGCTGTGTTCGCGTGGGTAGCTTTTCACAACCTCACAAAAACTTTCACACACGTGAAAATTGACGCCTCTTGCAACACCTCTAGGCACAAGGGAGTGCCCGATGGGAACCAAGGTCGCGAGCGCCAACGCCGATCCCTACCTCCTCACCGCAGACGGCATCAAGGAGCCGCCCACCGGATGGGCCGGGAGCCTGCGCTATCTCGGCCCCGGACTGATCGTCAGCGCCTCGATCGTCGGATCCGGCGAACTCATCGCCACCACCGCTCTCGGTGCGAAGGTCGGATTCGTCCTGCTGTGGATGGTGATCCTGTCCACCGCCGTGAAGGTCGCCGTGCAGGCCGAACTCGCCCGCTGGACCATCCTCACCGGCAAACCGGCGCTGACCGGTTTCAACGAGGTACCGCCCAAGATCGGCAAGCTCGGCTGGATCAACGTGCTGTGGATCCTCATGGCGCTGTCGAAGTTCCTGCAGATCGGCGGCATCGTCGGCGGCACCGCCTCGGCCCTGAGCATGCTCATCCCGGTCGGCGGTGAACCCCTGAGCGCCACCTCGCTGGGCGTGTGGACGGTCATCGTCGTGGCCGGCAGCATCGCGCTGCTGTACTCCAACAGCTACAACCTCATCGAACGCGGCGCGTTCGCGCTGGTCGTGGTGTTCTCGATCGCCACCGTGGTCATCGCGCTGGGACTGCCGTTCACGCCGTTCAGCTACGGCGGCGACGACGTGCTCAGCGGCCTGACCTTCACCATCCCGGCAGGCGCCATCGGGGCCGCGGTGGCGATGTTCGGCATCACCGGCGTCGGCGCCGACGAGATCACCTTCTACACCTACTGGTGCGTGGAGAAGGGCTACGCCCGCTGGGTCGGCCCCAACGACGGCAGCCCGGAGTGGAAGGCGCGCGCGCAGGGCTGGATCCGCGTGATGTACAAGGACGTCTTCGTCTCCTGGATCATCTACACGGTCGGCACGCTGGCGTTCTTCATCATGGGCGCGGCGGTGCTCAACCCGCAGGGCCTGGTGCTCGAGGGCAACGAGATGATCACCACGCTCTCGCAGATGTACACCGACGTCATCGGCGAGTGGGCGGCCATCGGCTTCCTGATCGGCGCGATCGCGGTGCTCGGTTCCACCCTGTGGGCCTCGATCCCCAGCTGGTCGCGGATGTACACCAACGTGCTGGCCACGCTCGGCGTGCTCGACTGGAACAACCCGGTGGCCCGCGAGAAGTGGGTCCGCGGGTTCATCGTGGTGCTGCCGATCCTGTGGGGCGCGACGTACCTGTCGATCTCCTCCCCGGTGGTGATGGTGCAGATCGGCGGCGTGGCCACCGGCATCTTCCTGCCCGCGGTGGTGATCGCGACCTGGTACTTGCGCAAGACCCAGGTCGACCCGGAGCTGCACGGCGGGCGCTGGTTCAACCTCGTCCTGCTGGTCAGCAGCATCGCCATCACACTGCTGGGCATCTACAGCCTGCTCAACGTCTTCGGCGTCGAGTTCGGCTGACGAATTCGCTGGACGCGGCGGTGACAATCATCGGGTGCCCACGGATGTGAAGGTCGTTCCGGCGGCGGTGGACGAGCCGCTCGTCCGAGCCCTGCTGCGCGAGTACACCGACGAGATGGCCAGCCGCTACTACGACCGCCCGGCCACCGAGGCCGAAGTGGACGAGGCGATCGCCGAGGACCCCGACGACGGGTTGCACCCGCCGACGGGGGTCTTCCTGGTCGCACGCGACGGACCGGACGTCCTCGGGTGCGCGGGGATCCGCGAGCTCACGCCCGGCGTCGCCGAGCTCAAGCGGATGTACGTCCGGCCTGGGCTCCGGGCACGAGGACTGGGTGGCGTGCTGCTCGACGCGGTCGAGGAGCACGCCACCGCTCTCGGTTACCACGCGATCCGGCTGGACACCCGCTCCGATCTGGTCGAAGCCCGTGGGCTGTACGCCAAGCGCGGTTACGTCGAAATCCCGGCTTACAACGACGCCCCCTACGCCTCACACTGGTTCGAGAAGCACCTGTGGAGAGGACCAGTGTTGGGCAACGCTTTCGACGCCGTGACCATCGACGACCTGCGCGCGCGGGGCAGTCTCAAATGGACGCTGCACGGCGACGCGATCGGGGCGTTCGTCGCGGAGATGGACTTCGGCACGGCACCGGCCGTGCTGGACGCCCTGCACTCCGGCGTCGATTCGCTGAACTTCGGCTACCAGCCGCCTCGGCTCGCCACCGAGATGTCCCGGGCCTGCGCCGAGTACCAGGCCGCGCACCACGACTGGCGGCCGTCGCCCGATCGCGTGCACGCGATCCCCGACGTGATCCGCGCGCTGAAGCTCACCATCGAGCACTTCAGCGCCCCCGGTAGCAAGGTCATCCTGCCCACGCCGGCGTACATGCCGTTCCTGAAGGTCCCCGGCGGGATGGACCGGGAACTGATCACCGTTCCGATGGCCCTGGACGGGGACGGGTTCGTGTTCGACCTCGACGCGCTGGACGCGGCGTTCAAGTCAGGCGGGAACCTGCTGATCCTGTGCAACCCGTACAACCCGCTGGGCCGGGTGTTCACCCCGGACGAGCTGACCGCGATCTGCGAGGTCGTCGACCGCAACGGCGGCCGGGTGTTCTCCGACGAGATCCACGCTCCGCTGGTCTACCGGGGTCACCGGCACGTCCCGTACGCGTCGCTGTCGGACACCGCCGCCGGCCACACGATCACCGCGACCTCGGCCTCCAAGGCGTGGAACCTGCCGGGGCTGAAGTGCGCGCAGCTGATCATCTCCAACGACGCCGACGCGGCGGCGCTGGACGCGTTGGGCCCGCACGCCACCGACGGCGCCTCCAACCTCGGGCTCATCGCCAACACCGCCGCCTACGACTCGGGGCAGCCGTGGCTCGACGAGGTGCTGGACTACCTCGACGGCAATCGCCGGGCGGTCACCTCGCTGCTGGCCGAGCACCTGCCGGAGGTCGGCTACCGGCACCCCGAGGGCACCTACCTGGCGTGGCTGGACTTCCGCGCGCTCGAACTCGGCGACCACCCCGGCGAGTTCTTCCGCGAGCACGCGGGCGTCGTGCTCACCGACGGCCCCGCGTGCGGTGAGGAGGGACGCGGTCACGCGCGCCTCAACTTCGCCACTCCGCGCCCGATCCTCGAACGCATCGTCCTGAACCTCGCCGAAGCCGTGCGGAACCGCTGATCACGCCGCCAGCGGGCGGTTCTGGTCTGAACCGACCGGACGAATCGGACCTCGGCCCGGACCAGAACCGCACCGCCCGGATCGCACCACCGGAGTTTTCGCCGAAGGGTCGTTCCGGCTTCACCCTCGCCTTACCCCGCGAGGAACCGCCGGGCTCACGATGATCAGGTGCACAACGCGATGACCACCGGGCTCCCCGGCTCGCGACGAGTACGCAGCCTCGCGGTCCTCGGCGACTCCGTCGCCGCTGGCATGGGCGACCCGGTTCCGGGCGGCCGGTGGCGGGGCTTCGCACCGCTGCTCGCCGACGCGGTCGAGGCCGCCCGCTTCACCAACCTGGCCACCAGCGGTGCCCGCGTCGCCGAGGTTTGGCACACGCAGCTGCCCGACGCGCTGCGCGTGGAACCGGACGCGGCGATCGTGATGATCGGCATGAACGACACGATGCGCTCGGACTTCAACGCCGAGCTGCTGTGGCAGCAGCTCAACCACGTGATGTGCTCGCTGGTCGCGGCGGGCGCGGCGGTGGTGACGATCCGGTACCACGATCACGCCAGGGTGTTCCGGCTGCCGGGGCCGCTGCGGCGGTTGCTGAACCGGCGCATCGACGCCCTCAACCGCATCCTCACCTCGGTCGCCGAGGCCCACGGCGCGGCGATCGTGGACCTGGACCGGCTGCCCGGCGCCTACCACCCCGCCGCGTGGAGCGTGGACCGGCTGCACCCCTCCGAGCTGGGGCACCGGATGCTGGCGGCGGCCTTCGCGACGGGCCTGGCCGAGCAGGGCGTGCCCGTGCCCTCGGAGGTGTCGCTGACCTGCTCGGGCGGTGTGCCGGTGACGCGCCTGGACCACATCCGGTGGCTGCTGATCAAGGGGGTGCCGTGGGTGGCCAGCAGGACCCGCGACCTGACGCGGTACTCCCTGGCCTCGCTGCTGCGGGCGATCTTCCGCAGGTCCCCGCGCACCGACGTCGCGGTGCCCGCCCACATCTGCCCGCCTAGCGACCCGCCCCGGGCGTGGCCGGCCGGTTGAGCCCGTGACGCCCGGCCGGCAACCGGGCCGGCGGCTGCCCGGGCAGCCGCAGCGTGGCGACGCTGCCCTCGGGGACCTCCACCTCGAACTCCCAGTTGTCCTCACGCCGCCGCCAGGACACCCCGGCGTGCCCGTGCGGGGTGACGTGCCGGACGTCGGCCCAGGTGACGCGGTCGTCCTGCACGGGGGCGATGTCGAAGGTCCGCCAGCCGGGGCTGGTGGAGCGCAACCCGCCGACGCGCTGCTGGATCCACGCCGAGGCCGCGCCGAGGAAGTAGTGGTTGTGCGAACGAGCGGTGTCGTCCCACGCCTCCATCAGGGTTTCCATCCCCAGCCGGTGCCAGATCCCCCAGCCAGGCCGGTCGGGCCGGGTCGCCACGGTCACCGCGAGGTCGGCGCGACCGACGTCGGCGAGCACCCCGAGGAGGTGCTTGGCGGCCACGGCCCCGCAGTCGAGGTGCCCGTGGGTGCGCTCCTCGATGTCGTCGACCAGACCGGCGCCCACAGCTCCGGCGACGTAGCCCGGAACGGCGCCGAAGGCGAGCGGCAGCACGTTCATCGACTGCCGGAACCCGGCCTCGGGTGAGCGGTAGGTCCCGCTGAGCTCGTCGAAGAACTTCGCGTGGTAGGCGGCGGCGATGCTGCGCGCGGCGTCGCGGTAGCGCTCGGCCTCACCGTCCAGGCCCAGCGCGTGGCAGATCTCGGCGGTGCGAGTGGTGACGCGGTGGAGCATCATCGTCGCCGTCGGCTCGGGTCCCTCGGGCGCGTGCCAGTGCCCGGGTGAGAGCCAGTCGCCCCAGCTGTCACCGCGCCACAGCCCGCCTTCGGCGAGCTCCAGCAGCCGGTCGGCGTAGGCGCGGATCGGATCGCCGTAGCGCTGGAGCAGGGCCAGGTCCCCGTGCTCCCAGTAGAGGTTCCACGGGATGAGCACCATCGAGGCGCTCCACGCCGGATCGGGTTCGCGCCCCCACCCCGGGGTGGGCACGATCATCGGCACCATCCCCGCCTCGTCGCGCGCGTCGACGTGGTCGTCGAGCCACTTGACCAGTGAATCCCGCAGGTCGAAGTGGTGCAGCACGGCTTCGGTGCCCAGGTGGGCGTCGGCGGTCCAGCCGTTCTTCTCGTACACCGGGGTGTCGGTGGGCACCCCGTGCAGGTTGTTCAGGAACGTGCGCGCGGTGGCCGCGTCGATCCAGCTCAGCGTCTCGTCCTCGCAGACGAAGGACCCGGTTCGCTCGACGGTGGTGGCCAGCCGCACCGCCCGCACCTCGCTGACCGAGGCGTCGCCGCGGACCTGCACGCTCAGGTAGCGGAACCCCTTGTAGCTGAACTGCGGTTCCCAGGTCACCGGCCCCGACCCGAGCACGTACCGGTCCACCTGGGCCTCACCCGCGGCCAGGACGTTGTCGCAGCGCACCGAACCGTCCTCGGCCGCCTGCTCGGCGTAGCGCACGACGACCTCCGCACCCGGCTCACCGCTGATCTCGCAGCGCACGCGTCCGGTGAGGATCGTGCCGAAGTCGTGGACGGTGGTGTCGCCGACGGTCGTTTCCCGTTGCGAGCTGCGGATTTCGGTGCGGCGGACGGGTGGTGCGGTGGCCGCGCGCAGCCGCCCGCCGGGTGGCGGTACGACGATCGCCCGCTCCCAGCGCATCTCGGTGGTCGCGTCGACCGTCTCACCCGTGTAGAGCAGGTCTTCGGTGGTCGGCCCCGCCGCCACCTCCCAGTCCGGGCCCGAGGAGATCACGTGGACGGCCCCCGCGGAATCGAGGTGTTCCAGCTGCGCGAGCAGCACGGGTTCCCGGTGCCACGGAGCCAGGTTCCAGCCCCAGGTGTTGGCCCCCCGAGCCGCGTAGAAGCCGCGGCCGAGCTCGGCGGTGATCGTGTTCCGACCGGGCACCAGCAGGGACGTGACGTCGTAGGTGCGGTGCAGGACGGTGCGATCGTAGGCGGTCTGGGCGGGTTCGAGGACGTCCTCGGTCACCGCGCCGCCGTTGATCCGGAACACGCCGTAGCCCAGACCCACCGCCGTCAGCCGTGCGTCGCGCGCGTCGTCGGGAACGTCGAAGACCGCGCGGAACACCGGGTTCGGGGCGGGAACCGTCTCCACACCGATCGCGCGGGTCCCGGGTTCGGGGACTCCGTCGCGCAGCGCGACCCCCTGGACCGGCAGCGGCGACACGCCGTCGTCCACGAACGCCGGCGCGGGCGCGGTGCGCGTCCGCCAGCCGACCCGCCCGGCCTCCAGGCTCAGCGTGACCTGGTAGTCCCCCGGTGCGGCGGGCTCGGCGAGTTCGAGGTGGTGCGCGAAGCGGTCCCAGCGGAACCCGCCCACCTCGATCACCGCGCTCGCCAGGACCTCGCCGCTGGAGTCGCGCAGCTCCCACCGGCCGCGCGGTTCGCCGTCGCAGACCAGGTCCGCGCAGACCGCGGTGAAGCTCCCCGGCGTGGTGAAGGTCTGCCCCAGCCACTCCCCCGGCCCGATCCAGGCGATCGCGTCGGAGTCGATCGAACGCCGGATGCGGTGGGCCGGGTCGGTCCACCTGCCGATCCAGGACGCGGAGCGGCTGGTTCCGTCAGGGGTGTGCGGTTCCACGAGTTCCTCTCCACGAGTGTTCAGCGTCCGGCGGCCGCGAGCTGGCGCGCACCCGGAAGCCGGGGTATCCAGAGCAGGCCGATGGCACCGGCGAAGGCCGCCAGGAGTGCGAGACCGGTGAAGGTCAACGCGGGGCTGGCCGACGCCAGCGCCGGTGTGCCGAAGCCGACCAGCGAAGCCGCGACGCGGCCGAAGGCGATGGTGGACCCTTGCGCCGTTCCGCGCAGCAGGGTCGGGAACAGCTCCTGCGACCACACCTTGTAGAGGGTCTCCCCCGCGAAGGAGCTGCCCAGCCCGGACAGCAGAAGCGTTGCCAGCAGCGAGAACTCGTTGAACCCGGCCACCAGCGGGAAGATCCAGGCGAGCACGATGATCGCCGAACCTGCGGCGAACATGTGCGGACGCGCGGCGGTGTCGACGAAGCGCATGAACACGAACCCGGCGGCCAGCCCGACGCCGAGGCCGATCGTGCTCACCAGCGAGTACGTCGCCACGTCCCCGCCGCCGACGTTGACGTAGAGGAACGAGCCGAACTGGCCCATCGTGTTCGCCCCGACGTTCCACATCGCGTAGTACAGGCCGGTGGCCAGCAGTCCCATGAGCAGCGGTGGCCGCACCAGCTGCGCGAGGTCGCGGAACCGCACCGCTTCACCGACCTCGACCGCTCGCCGCGCGGCCTGCCACTCGGCCGATTCGCGCATCGTCAACCGCAGCCCCAGCACGATGAGCGCGACCACGACGAGGTAGCCGAACAGCACCCGCCCTCCCGTGGCGCCGAGGCCGGAGAGCGCGGCGCTGAGCAGCATGGTCACCGCGATGCCGATGTTCCACAGCACCGAGGAGAACACGACCAGGGTGGCCTTCTTCCCCTCCGGCGCCTGCTCGTTGATCATCGCCAGCGACACCGGGAGGTCGGCTCCGATCGCCAGTCCGATGACCACGGCGCCGATGATCAGCGGTGTCGGTCCGCCCGCCACGGCGAACAGCGCGGCACCGACCGCGTAGACCACCATCGACCAGGTGAACACCCGGCGACGGCCGAAGCGGTCCCCCAGCCGTCCGCCGAACAGCGCTCCGACCGCGAACGCCATGGTCTGCAGGCCCAGGACCAGTCCGATCTGCCCGTCCGACAGGCCCATGTCCTCGGCGTAGAGCGTGCCGACGACGATCCCGGCGGTCACCAGGGCGCTGGAGTCGAGGAACGAGGCCATTCCGGCGAGGAGCGCGGTGCGCCAGGGACGTGCCGGTGTCGGGGCGCTGTCCATCGAACCTCCGTGGTCGATGTACCGACGGCCTGCCGCAGCGCGCGGATCGCTGAGCCGGTCCTTCGAATCTCATGCTAACGATCTACGGCCCGCTCCGGTTCGGAATATCGGGTGACTGTCCACGTCTGGCGAACCGGACCCGAAACACCCTGGCGACCTGTGGATTCGTCCATCGTGGTCACTCAATGGTGCTGTCTATCAAGCGGTTTCGCGGAGTGACGATCGAACTCACCTGATCGTGCGTCGATTTTCGGTCGCATTGTCGTTCGACCGCACGGCACAATGGGTACACCAGTTCGAAGCGAACCTGTTCCTTGATAACTCCACAGTGGGAAACCAACGCCCGGACCGCTCCGGGGACGAGCGACGACGACCGTCACCGCTCATCGCACCCGTTCACGCACCACGAGAGGAACGCAGCCGTGTTTTCTGCACCTTCCCGGAACCCGTCTTCGGCAATCCGTCCACGACGCGAAGTTCCCGCGGGATCTTGTACTTCGCCAGACGCGAGGTCAAGAACTCCCGCAGTTCGTCCAACGTCAGACCACCACCCGACTCGCACACCACGTACGCGCACCCGACCTCTCCCCACGTGGGGTCGGGGACTCCGATCACCGCCACCTCGATCACCGAAGGATGGGCGAAGATCGCGTTCTCCACCTCGGCGGGATACACGTTCTCGCCACCGGAGATGAACATGTCCTTGACCCTGTCCACGACGTAGAGGTGACCCTCTTCGTCCAGCTTCGCCACGTCCCCGGAGCGGAACCACCCGTCATCGGTGCGCGATGCCGCGGTGGCCTCGGGCTTGCGCCAGTAACCCGGGCTCACGTTGGGTCCCTTGATCAGCACCTCGCCCGGCTCACCGGGCTCCGCGTCACAGCCGTCGTCGCGCACCACGCGGACGCTGGTGAACATGGTCGGCACGCCCGCCGATCCGACCTTCCGCGTGCTCTCGCTCGCCTCCAGGAAGGTTGCGCCCGGCGCTGTTTCGGTCATCCCGTAGCCCTGGCAGAACACCAGTCCGCGCTCCTGGAAGGTGCGGATGAGCGTGTCCGGCACCGCTGCACCACCGGTCATCACCGTCCGCACCGACGACAGGTCCGCCTCCGCCCACCGGGGAGAGGCGGCCATTCCGGCGAACATGGTGGTCACGCCGAACAGCAGCGTGATCCCCCTCCGCTCGATCAGGTCGAAGGCCCGGTCCACGTCCCAGCTCGGCGTGATCACCGCGCACCCGCCCTTGAGCAGCGTCGGCAGCAGGCACTGGTCCAGCGCGGCCACGTGGAACAGCGGAGCGCTGACCAGGGTTCGCTCCTCGCTGGTGATGTCCACGCACACCAGCAGGTTGTAGGCGTTCCACACCAGGTTGGCGTGGCTGAGCATGGCGCCCTTGGGGTGCCCGGTGGTGCCGGAGGTGTAGAGGATCAGCGCGATCTCCTCGCCGCTGACCGGCACGTCCGCAGGAGCGGTGTCGCCCTCGTTCAGCCACGTCTCGTAATCGAGCTCCCCGCGTTCGGGACCCTCCAGCGCGACGACCACGCCAGGCGGATCGGCGATCGAGCGCACGACCTCGCGCGATCCGGGGCCGTAGACCAGCACCTCGGCTCCGGAATCGTCGAGCATGTAGGCGATCTCGGGTGGCGCCAGCCGGAAGTTCAGGGGCACGAAGATCGCGCCGAGCTGGTGGGTGGCGAACATCGTCTCGACGAACGAGGGGTGGTTGGTGCCGAGGTGGGCGACCCGGCTCCCGGCACGCACACCGGCAGCGCGCAACCGGTCCGCCAACCGCGCGACCCGGTCCGCCAGCTCCGCGTAGGTCAGGGAACGCTCGCCGAACACCACGGCGGTGCGGCCCGGTGTCATCAGGGCGCGACGGGTGATCCAGCTGCCGATGCCTTCGTGCTCGCTCACGTCGTCCCCTCCGCAGCGGTTCCGGGCCTCGGCCCGGGCGTCACCCGGGAAGAACGGCCTGGCGGAGCAAACATAGGTCGGCGTTCGAGCCCGGTCAAAGCACGGTTTTCGCCCCTCGGAAGCTCCGGGACGAGCTCATCGGCGGCGGTTCGTGCCGCGAGTCGGTGTCGCGTCGGTGGGGTCTTCGGGCCACGGGTGCTTCGGGTAGCGGCCGCGAAGCTCGGCCCGGACCTGCGGATAACCGTTCTGCCAGAACGATTCGAGGTCGCCGGTGACCGCGGCCGGGCGCCCCGCGGGCGACAGCAGGTGCAGCACCACCGGAACCGCGCCGTCGGCGATGCGCGGCGCCTGCCGCCAGCCGAAGACCTCCTGCAGCTTGACGGGCAGGGCGGGCTGTTCGGCGCTGTAGTCGACCCGGATGTGCGATCCGGTGGGCACTTCGATGCGGTCAGGAGCCAGCTGGTCCAAGCGGCCGGCCTGCGACCACGGGATCAGCCGCCGCAGCGCCTCCGCAGCGGACAGCCGCAGGTCCGCTCGTCGGCGAGCCTGGGACAGCTCCGGCTCCAGCCACTGCTCGGCTACGGCGAGCAGGGACTCGTCGTCGGTGGCCGGCCAGGGCTCGCCGAGAGCCCCGTGCAGGAATGCCAGGCGCTGCCGCAACCGGTGGGCGTCGTCGCTCCAGCGGAGGAGTCCGAGGGATTCCGCCCGCAGCCCGTCGAGCAGCGCCTCGCGGACGCGCGCCGGATCGGGGTCGCGCAGCGGCCGGGTGGCCAACGCGATCGCGCCGAGCCGGTCCACGCGAACCGCGCGCACGTCCCCGTCCGCCCAGGCGATCTCGTCATCGCTGCTGAGCAGTGCCGGTGCGGCGCGGCGGGCGAGTTCCTCGTCCACGCTCGCAGCGAGCCGGATGACTCCGGCGGAACGCCCGGGTGAGCGCTCGGCGACGGCCACCGCGAGCCATTCCGAACCGCGCAGCCCGGAGCCCGCCGGAAGCTCGACGGCCGTGCCCGAGGCCATCAGGTAGGTGGCCGAGTCCTCACCACGACGCCTCGCCAGCCGCTCCGGCTGGGCCAGCGCCACCACCAGCGCCTCGTCCCCGCCGCGACGCGGTGTACCGGGCACCTGGGACGCGAGCCTGCGGGCCTCCTCGCGCCACCGCTTCGCGCCGGGCCCATCGCCGCGCAACTTCGACAGCGCGCTGGCCACGTCGGTCTCGCCGGTCAGGCCGTCGTTGTCGAGCAGCGCGACGACCTCGGCCGCGAGTTCGCCGCCCGCGCTGTCGGCACCGTCGAGCAGAGCTCGGGCGAGCCGCGGGTGCAGGCCGAACCCGGCCATCCTCCAGCCCCGTTCGGTGACGGCTCCGGCCTCGTCGAGCGCCCCGAGCCCCCGCAGCACCTCACGACCGGCGGCCAGAGCCCCACTCGGGGGCGTGTCCCACCACGACAGCGCCGAGCCGTCGGGAGTGCCCCAGCAGGCCAGTTCCAGCGCGAGTCGGGTGAGCTCGGCGGTGCGGATCTCCGGTTCGGGGTAGGCGGGAAGCGTCGAGTGCTCGTGCTCAGGCCAGCAGCGGTACACCAGACCGGGGCCCTGCCTGCCGGCCCGACCGGCGCGCTGCTCGGCGACGGCGGCGGACACGCGCACCGTCGCCAGGCCGGACAAGCCGCGCCGGGTGTCCATCCGGGAGACCCGGGCGAGCCCGGAATCGACCACGGCGCGCACCCCCGGCACGGTCAGGCTGGATTCGGCCACCGCGGTGGCCAGCACGACTCGTCGCCGACTGCCCTGCCGCAGCGCGCTGTCCTGCTGGGCGTGCGCCAACCGGCCGTGCAGCGGCAGCACGTCCACATCGGACAGATCGGCGAGTTGCCCGGCTACGCGGCGGATCTCCCCGGCGCCCGGCAGGAAGACCAGCACGTCACCGTCCTGTTCGGACAGAGCCGCGCGGGTCGCGCGGGACGCCACCGACTCGGTCCGCTCACCGCGCCGCGGGGCCAGGTGCGTCACCTCGACCGGGTGCGTGCGGGCGTGCGCGTGCAGCACGGGTGCACCGTCGAGCAGATCGGCCACGCGTTCGGCGGCCACGGTCGCCGAGGTGGCCAGCACCTTCAGATCCGGGCGCAGCCCCTCACGGGCGTCCAGCAGCAGCGCGAGCAGCAGATCGGCGTCCAGGTGGCGTTCGTGGCACTCGTCGAGCACGACCACGTCCACCCCGGACAGCTCCGGGTCGGCCTGCAGGCGACGCACCAGCAGGCCCGAGGTCACCACCTCGACGACCGTGTCCTTGCCGCGCCGCCTGTCGCCGCGCACCGAGTAGCCGACCCGCCGACCGACCTGCTCGCCCAGCAGTTCGGCCATCCTCCCGGCCGCGGCTCGAGTGGCGAGCCTGCGCGGTTCGGCGACGACGACCCGCAGCCCGGCCTCGGCCAGCGCCAACGGCACGAGCGTGGTCTTGCCGGTTCCTGGCGGTGCGACGAGAACGGCGGTGCCGTGCTCGGTCAGCGCGGAGGTGACCTCACCCAGGACCGGGCGGACGGGGAGATCGGGGAACTCCATCAACGCCCCGGACTCAGACGAGTTCGTCGTCTTCGGGGTTGTGCTTGAAGATCGTCTTGCCGCGCAGGACCGTGCGCAGGCAGCGCGGCATCGGCGCCTGCGGCGAGAGGTCCGGCAGCGGCGGGACACCGGAGCGCGGATCGGTCGACCAGCGCTGGACGCGCGAATCGGTCCCGGCCACCACGAGCTCACCGGCGTCCCACACCGCGTAGGTGGCGGGCGCACCGGGCACCAGCGTGCCGGTCACGCCGTCGTCGACACCGGCGGCTCGCCAGCCGCCCCGGGTGTGCGCGGTGAACGCGGCGCGCGGCGAGATGCCGAAACCGTCGGTGCGGTGGTTGACCGCGGCCTGCACCGAACGCCACGGGTCCACCGGGGTCACCGGTGCGTCCGAGCCCAGCGCCAGCAGCACGCCGTTGGCGGCCAGCTGGGAGAACGGGTTCAGCTGGGTGCCCCGGGGAAGCCCGAGCCGGCGGGCGTACATGTCGCCGGTGCCGCCCCAGGAGGCGTCGAAACCGGGCTGCACCGACGCGACCACGCCGAAGGAACCGAGCTCGGCGGCCTGGCCCTCGTCGATCATCTCCAGGTGCTCCAGCCGGTGCCGCATGCTCGCCAGCGCTGGCACGCCGACGATCTCGGCGGCCTTGCGGAACCCGGCGCAGACCTCGGCGACCCCGGCGTCACCGATGACGTGGAACCCGGCCTGCAGGCCGGCCCGCGTGCAGGTCACCAGGTGCTCGGCGACCGCATCGGCGTCGAGGTAGAGAACACCGGCGGTGCTCGGATCGTCGGTGTAGGCCTCGCGCAGCGCGGCGGTGCGAGACCCGACCGCGCCGTCGACAAACAGGTCGCCGGCCAAACCCCGGGCACCGAGGTCTCGGGCGCGTTCGACGGCGCCGAGCTCGCCCCAGTACCCGACGACCTCCGGCACACCGCCCTGCTCGGACAGCGCCAGCAGTTCGACCAGATCGTCCGCCCCGGAGATGTCCGGGCCGGCGCATTCGTGGACGCAGGCCACGCCTCGGGCGGCGGCCTGCTGCAGGAAGGCCAGCTGCGCTTCCTTGCGCTGCCCCGAACCGAGCGCGTCGCGGGCGGCGCGTCGCACGTGGTGGTGGGCGACGCGGGTCAGCGGGCCTTCGTCGCTCCACCCCTCGGCGCTGCGCGCCAGCGGTGCCAGGTTGACCAGCGCGTTGGACACCAAAGCGGAGTGCACGTCGATGCGCGAGAGGTAGACCGGGGCGCCACCGGAGGCGGTGTCGATCTCCTCGCGTGTCGGAGGCCGGCGCTCGGGCCACCAGGTCTCGTCCCACCCGTGACCCCACACCAGCGCGCCCGGGTATTCGGCCACGTGGTCGCGCAGCGCGTGCAGGAACTCGGTCAGCGAGGCGCACCCGGTCAGGTCCAAGCCGCGCAGCAGCAGTCCGGTGGAGGTGGCGTGCACGTGGGCGTCGACGAAGGCGGGCGCGACGAACGCGCCTTCGAGGTCGATGACCTCGGCATCGGGGTGCAGCGCACGGCCGACCTCGTCGGCGCCGAGCCACGAGATGACGCCATCGGTGACGGCCATCGCGGTGGCGGCGGCGTCGGCGGGCGAGTGGATTCGGCCGCCGAGCAACAACGTGGTCTCGGGCATGTCCTTCGTGCTTTCCGCGTTCCGGGGGCTCAACTGCGCAGTTCGCTCTCGTCCGGGCGGCTCAAAGGCGCCCGATCCCGTGATCGAACTCAGCCCCCGATCCGCCCCGGCAACGATCGTTCTGACGAGCTTACCCGCACTAAACACCCGGCCTTGAACCTGTCGCGCTTAGCGCGAACGCGAAGCTCAGGCTCACCGCAGCCGATCGGCGCGTTCACAGCGCGTCAGCGCTGCGGGGGCTCGTCGAGGCGTTCCGCGCGCACCGACTGCGGAGGAAGGATGATCGGCGTGCCCGCGGCGGACCCGGAGGACGCGGAACCGTCGTCCTCGTCGATGACCTCGCCGTCGATGAAGTCGCCCGGACGGCCACCGGAGCGGTTGAACCGCTGCTGGTGCAGCCACACCTGGTCCTGCATCTGCTTGGCCCGCTTCTCGGCCGCGCGCATCATGCGCTTGCGCACCACCGCCCTGGTCGGCGGCAGGAGCAGCAGGAGACCCGCGA
Organism: Saccharopolyspora terrae; assembly: GCF_004348435.1. Classification (NCBI taxonomy): domain Bacteria; kingdom Bacillati; phylum Actinomycetota; class Actinomycetes; order Pseudonocardiales; family Pseudonocardiaceae; genus Saccharopolyspora; species Saccharopolyspora terrae. Next base: position 33,372 of record NZ_SMKS01000012.1, read on the forward strand.
TGTCGCTGAGGAATCCGGGCAGCACGATCAGGATCCCCCCGGCGGCGATGAGCATGCCGTCGGAGATCTCGCGGTCGGCAGGCCTGCGCATCCGGGCCGCCTCGCGGACCTCGCCCAGGGTGCGACGCCCCTCCCGGCGCAGCAACCAGCTGCCCAGGACCGCGGCCAGCACCAGCAGGCCGATGGTGGGCAGCAGCCCGACCACCTGACCCAACGCGACCAGCACGGCGAGTTCGGCGACTCCGGCGACGAGGAGCAGCACGAGGATCGGCACCCAGGACCTCCATTGGTAAAGCCTTCTCCCCCGCCCAACGAACGGGAGGCTGAAAATTCTCCCATCCCGCATCGGAACATTTCGGGCGAACCTCAGATCCCGCCCGGCCGCTCCGGCGGCGACCGCCGCAACACCGTGTAATGGGCCACGGGCAGCGGCTCCGGTGGTTCGCGAACCCCGTCGCCGCCCCCGTCCGAAGGCCACCGCCGCGCGCACGGCGTGCAACACGAGCGTGGGAACCGGCGCTCAACACGGCGGTGCTGATCAGCCGTCGCCGACAACTTCGTAGACTGCCTGGTGATGCGGGCGCACAAGTCGAAATCGCTCATCCTCCTGCTCGCGGGCTGCCTGGTGGCACTCGTGGTGTTGATCAGCGATCAGTACCTCCCGGGTCTGCCGATGCAGCCCAAGCAGCTACCGGCCGCCGTGGTGACGGTCGGTGACTCAACGCTGTCCGGAGAGGGCGGCGGCAACTACGTCGCGGGCACCAACGGCGAGGGCGACAACTGGTGCCACCGCTCCACCGCCGCTCCGGTGAACCAGCTGCAGCTGCCACCGGACGTGACGCGGATCAACCTGGCCTGCTCGGGCGCCCGCACCGAGTCGCTGCGGGCGGAGCCGGAGTTCGTGGGCGTCGAGAAGTCGCAGTCGGCGCAGCTGGCGGAGTTGGCGCAGCGCTACCGCATCACCGACGTGGTGGTGCAGATCGGCGCGAACGACGATCCGGGCTTCTCCGAGGTCGTCAACCAGTGCGTGGAGGCGTGGGCGCGCCGCGCCCCTGAGGGTTGCTCGACCCGGCTGGACGACGGCCTGTGGGAGGAGCGCATCGACCGGATGCAGCCGAAGGCGCTGGCGGCGGTGCGCGACATCCGCGCGGCGATGGACAGCGCCGGCTACACGCCCAGCAGCTACCAGCTGATCATGCAGTCCTACGCCTCGCCGGTCGCACCGGAGGTGCGGCCGGAGCTGCAGGGCCTGTCGGGCTGCCCGTTCCAGCCCGCCGATCTCGCGTGGATCCGGGACTACGGTGTGCCGCAGCTCTCCGCAGGGCTCGCCGAGGTGGCTCGCGAGGCGGACGCCCGGTTCCTCGACCTCTCCCGCGCGGGCGCGGGCCACGAGGCGTGCACCGGTGACCCCAAGACCGCGAACGGCGAGTGGTTCACCCGGCTCACCGTCGACTGGGAGGCGCTGAAGGACGAGCAGCGCGCACCGCACGCGATGCAGGAGTCCTTCCACGCCAACGCGACCGGTCACGCCCAGCTGGCCCGCTGCCTCGGCCAGTTCATGGCCACCACCGAACCCGGCGCCGCCTGCCTGCCGGACGAACGCGGAAACCTCACCGCCGTCCCGCTGTCCGACGCCCACCGCTGACGGCTCAGATCGCGGGCGGCCGGTTCTCGAACGGGGTCGACAGCACGACCGTCGTGCGCGTGGAGACCTTGGCCGCTTCGCGGATCTGGCGCAGCAGCTCCTCCAGCCCCAGCGGCGAGGCCACCCGGACCTGGAGGATGTAGGACTCGTCGCCGGCGACCGAGTAGCAGGACTCGATCTCCGGCAGGTGCTGCAACCGCTGCGGGTAGTCGTCCGGCGCGGCCGGATCGATGGGCGTCAGCGAGATGAACGCGGTCAGCGGCAGACCGATCTGCTCACCGTCCACTTTGGCCGTGTAACCCTGCAGCGCCCCGCGCTGCTCCAAGCGCCGAACGCGCTGGTGCACGGCCGAGACGCTCAGCCCGACGCGTTCGGCCAGTTCGGTGAAGCTGCACCTGCCGTCGCGCGCGAGCTCTCGCAGAATCGCCCGGTCGGTGTTCTCCAGAGCGCCCGGGCCGGTTGTCCTCTCGCTCACGCCGGCAGCACCACCAGCTCGTGCGGCTGGTTGTTCACGCTCTCCGCACCGTCGTCGGTGACGATCACGATGTCCTCGATCCGCGCGCCCCAGTGGCCCTGCTGGTAGATGCCCGGTTCGACGCTGAAGGCCATTCCCGGTTCCAGGACCAGCTGGTTGCCGCCGACGATGTAGGGCTCCTCGTGCACGTCGAGACCGATGCCATGACCGGTGCGGTGCACGAAGTTCTCACCGAACCCGGCCGCAGCGATGGGCTCGCGGGCCGCGGCGTCGATGGACTCAGCGGTGACGCCGGGACGGACGGCTTCGACGGCGGCGCGCTGCGCGGCCTGCAGCACCGCGTAGGTCTCGCGCACGCCCGCCTGCGCCGGCTCGCCGATGGAGTAGGTGCGGGTGCAGTCGGAGTTGTAGCCGCTGGCGATCGGCCCGCCGATGTCGATGACGACCACGTCGCCGCGCTCGATGACCCGGTCCGACACCGAGTGGTGCGGGCTGGCGCCGTTGGCGGCGGAACCGACGATGATGAAGGCGGCCTCGGTGTGACCCTCGGCGAGGATGGCCTCGCCGATGTCGGCGCCGACCTCGGCTTCGGTTCGGCCGGGCTTGAGGAACTCGGCCATTCGCGCGTGCACGCGGTCGATCGCCGCGCCGGCGTCGCGCAGCGCCTGCAGTTCGGCGGCGTCCTTGCGCATCCGCAGCTCGCGCAGCACCGGGGAGGCCAGCACCTGCTCGGCGCCGGGCAGCTTGGCGCGCAGCGGAAGGGTGTGCAGCGCGGGCATCGCGTCGGCCAGCGCGACCCGCGAGGGCGTGCCCAGCAGGTCGGCCACCATGCCGTGCGAGTCCTGCCCGTCGACCCAGGTCACGACCTCGATGCCGAGGGCGTCCAGCGGGACGTCGGCGTATCCGGGCGCTTCGAGCTTGGGCACCACCAACGCGGGTGAGCCCTGGGCCGGCAGCACCAGGCAGGTCAGCCGCTCGTGCGACTCTCCCCCTGCGCCCAGCAGGTACTGCAGGTCGGATCCGGGCGTGATCAGCAGCGCGTCGAGGTCGGACGCTGCTGCGGTCTGCGCGGCACGGGTCAGGCGAGCCGCGAGCACGGCGGGATCCTGCTTCAGCGAGACAGTGGCCATGGTCCAAGCCTAATCCCGCAGCAAGACGACGCCGACCGCACGGTCCAGGCGTGCCGCGCCCGCGGGGAACCGCCGAGCCGTGCCCGGCGGTTCCCCCAGCGGCCGTCACGGGGCGAGATCGAAGACCTCCAGCTCGACGTGGGCTCCGGCGCCCTCGGCGAAGGCGGAGATCCGGTCGCTACCCGCGTCGGGGAACACGAGGTCGGTCAGCACCGCGCGACCGCCGTTGGCGAACACCTCGACGCAGCTGCGGTCGGCGATGACCCGCAGCTCGACGGCGTCACCGTCGACGGCCAGCGGTGTGCCGTGGCGGGCCGGGAAATCGGCGCTGACCTGCGCGGACCCGGAACCGGTCCGGTCGACGAAGAGTTCCCCGGCCGCGATGTCGTAGCCGACCCGGGTCCGCCCGCGGGGCCCGGCGAAGACGTCCAAGCCCACGGCAGAGGCCGCACCGAGCTGGAACCGGGCGACGACGTCGACCGCGCTCCCCCGGAACTCCGCGCCTCCGCTCTCGGTGAGCGGGCCGCTCCACGCCCGCGGGTTGGCGCGCGCGCCCGCGAGTTCCGCGACGGGCTGCTGCACGAGCATCACCACGCCGTCGGCACCGGTGGCGAGGCTCAGCTGGCGCGGCGTGCTCATCATCCCCCGCCACGGGTCGGTGGGGATCTTGTCGGCGTAGTTCCAGTTGCTGGTCCAGCCCAACCACAACCGGCGGCCGTCGGGCACGTCGGAGAACGACTGCGGGGCGTAGAAGTCCGCGCCCCGGTCGGCCCAGCGAACCTCCTCGGGCGAGCCGTCCGCGGTGAACCGGGTGCCGTCGAAATCGCCGGTGAAGTACTGGGTCGCCGATCCACCGGCGGGCCCGCCCGGGTTGATGCTGACGACGAGGACCCACCTGGTGCGGGCGGGATCGCCATCCACGGGCAGTTCGAACAGGTCGGGGCACTCCCACACACCGCCGTGCGAACCGTGATCGGTGCCGAACTCGCTGAGCAGCTCCCAGTCCCGGAGGTTCGCCGACCCGTGGATCTGGATGCGGTCGCCGGCGGCGACCAGCAGCACCCAGCGGCCGGTCCCTTCGTGCCAGAAGACCTTGGGATCGCGGAAGTCCGCGATGCCGGGGTTCGGGATCACCGGATTGTCAGCGTGCTTGGTCCAGGTGCGGCCGCGGTCGGTGCTGTAGGCGATGCTCTGCTGCTGGCTCTCGCCCGCGCTGGTGTAGATCGCCACCAGACCTGGCTGCCCGCCGAAGAAACCGCTGGTGTCGTGGTGGTCGACCACGGCGCTGCCGGAGAAGATCTGGCCGAGCTCATCGGGTTCGAGCGCGACGGGTAACTCCTCCCAGCGCACCAGGTCCGGGCTCACCGCGTGCGCCCAGGACATGTTGCCCCACTGGTCGCCGTGCGGGTTGTGCTGGCAGAACAGGTGGTACTCGCCCTCGAAGAACACCAGGCCGTTGGGGTCGTTGACCCAGTTGCGGGCCGGTGCGAAGCGCACCGCCGGGCGCCAGTGCGGAGTCTCCTCCGCGAAGGCCCGACCGGGCGTGGTCAGGCCTCCGAGCGCACCCAAGCCCAGCAGGGCTCCGGTACCGGCGAGGAATCGGCGACGTGGCAATGCGGTTCGGATGTGCTGGCGTGGCTGCACTGGTGCTCCTTTGCTCCAGTTTCCGTTGACCTTCGAAAGCCGTGGGCCGAGGGGCCGGTCAGGCCGGGGTCTTGTCCAGGTCCTGCTCCAGCAGGGCGGCGAGTTCGTCGAGCGAGGTCTGGTCGGCGCAGGTCAGCTCGACCTCTTCGCCGTGGTGCGCGCCGAGGCCCATCACGCCCAGGACGCTGGCGGCGTCAACGGGTTCACCGGCCACGCCGTCGACGACCTTCGCGATCCGCACGGATTCGGTCTGGGCGGCAGCGGCTTGGGCGAACAGGGCGGCGGGGCGGGCGTGCAGGCCGACGGAGGCGGCGATGCGGACGCGGCGTTGCATGCGGATTTCCTCTCGGAAGTGGGTGCGGTGAGGTGTTCTTCGCGGGTTCAGGCGGCGACTGCCGCTGCCTGCTCGGTGGTGGGCTCGGCGGCGGGTTCGCCGGACGGCCGGTCGATCTGCTTGGCCACCAGCACCGCGGCGGCGGAGACCACGACGCCGACCACGATGGCCGCGAGGTACAGCAGCGGGTTGCCCACCAGCGGCGTCACGAAGATGCCACCGTGCGGGGCGCGCAGCGTGGCACCGAAGCTCATCGACAGCGCACCAGTGGTGGCGGCGCCGATCAGGGTGGACGGGATGATCCGCAGCGGGTCCGCCGCGGCGAAGGGGATCGCGCCTTCGGTGATGAACGAGGCGCCGAGCAGCCACGCGGTGCGCCCGTTCGCCCGCTCCGCCGGGGTGAACAGGCTGCCGCGCACGGCCGAGGCCAGCGCGAGCGCCAGCGGCGGAACCATGCCGGCCGCCATCACCGCGGCCATGATCTCCAGCGACGTCGTGCCGCCGATGCTCAGACCGCCGACGGCGAAGGTGTAGGCGACCTTGTTGATGGGCCCGCCCATGTCGAAGGCGATCATCGCGCCAAGCAGCGCGCCCAGCAGCGCGGCGTTGGCCCCGGAGAGCCCGGTGAGCCAGCCGGTGAGCCCCGTCATGGCCAGCGCGATCGGCTTGCCGACGACCACGAACATCAGCGCGCCGACCACCAGCGTGCCCACCAGCGGCAGCACCACGACGGGCATGATCCCGGCGAGGCCGCGCGGGACCTTGATCGCCTTGAGCCCGGCGATCACGGCACCGGCGAGCAGTCCGGCGACCAGTCCGCCGAGGAATCCGGCACCGACGGTCACTGCGATCGCTCCGCCGACGAATCCGGGTGCGATGGCGGGCCGGTCGGCGATGGCGAAGGCGATGAACCCGGCCAGCACCGGAACCAGGAACTCGAAGGCCGCGGACCCGATCTGGTTGGCCAGCGCCGCCCAGGAGACCAGGCTGGTCGCGTCGAACTGCTCGGTGACCGGTGGCGCGTCGGTGATCTGGTACCCGCCGAGCGCGAAGCTCAGCGCGATCAGCAGACCGCCCGCGGCGACGAACGGGATCATGTAGCTGACGCCGGTCATCAACCACTGCCGCAACCGGCTGCCGAACCCGGCGCCCGCAGTGACCTTGCTGTCCAGCGCGGGTTCGGAGTCGGCCGGTCGTCCGGGCTCGGCGACCTGCCGTCGGGCGGCGTCCGCGGCTCGTTCCAGCAGCGCGGAGGCGTCGTTGATGGCCTGCTTGACGGGGACCTCGACGACGGGTTTGCCGGCGAAACGCTCCCGGTCGCGCACGCCGACGTCCACGGCGAAGATCACCGCGTCGGCGGCCTGGATGTCCTCTGCGGACAGCGGGGTCGACCCGGCAGAGCCCTGGGTCTCGACCTTCAGCTCGTCGCCCGCGTCCTTGGCGGCCTGCTCGAGCGCTTCGGCCGCCATGTAGGTGTGCGCGATCCCGGTCGGGCAGGCGGTGATGGCCACGTACTTCACGGCGAGACCTCCTCGCGGATGTAGGCGGCCAGCTCCGCCGGATCGGTGGCTTCGGTCAGCGTCTTCTTGAACTCCGCGCGCACCAGTCGCCGGGCGAGTGCGGCGAGCACGGTCATGTGCTCCTCGCCGCCTCCCTCCGGTGCGGCGATCAGGAAGATCAGCTTGGCGGGGCCGTCCTCGGCCCCGAAGTCGACGCCGGCGCTGCTGCGGCCGAAGGCCAGCGACGGCGTGGTCACCGCGGCCGAGCGGCAGTGCGGGATGCCGATGCCGCCTTCCAGCCCGGTGGGCATCTGCGCCTCGCGGGCGTCGATGTCGGCCAGGAAGGTGTCCAGGTCGGTGACCCGCCCGTCCTCGACCAGGCGCTGCGCCAGCTCGCGGACCACGGCTTTCCGGTCGGTGCCGGGCACTTCCAGCTCGACGAGGTTCTGGGTGATCAGTTCGGTAGTCATGCAGCCACTCCGCTGAGGCTCACTGTTGCGTCCACTGAGTCCACTCGCACCCGCTGCGGGTGGACGTCGTCCAGGCCGGGCATGCGGCTTCCCGCGAGCCCGACCGCGGCCGTGCCGTAGGCGACGGCGCTGCGCAGCGCCGTGGCCCCGGATGCGCTCGCGCGCAGGAAACCGGCGAGCATCGCGTCTCCGGCTCCGACGGTGCTGCGCACCTCGGCGGCCTCGCTCGTCGCGTGCCAAGCACCGGTTCCGCTCACCAGCACCGCGCCGAGCCCGCCGAGGCTGACCAGCACGGTGCCCACCCCACCGGCCCGCAACCGGTGGGCGACGTCGAGCACGTCCCCGAGGTCGCGCAGCGGGTCGCCCGCCAGTTCGGCGAGTTCGGCGAGGTTGGGTTTGATCAGGTCGGGTGCCGCCCGGCAGGCCAGTTCCAGGGGGAGCCCGGAGGCGTCCACCGCGACCCGGGTGCCCGCGGCCCGGGCCGATCCGACGATGCGGGCGTGCAGGTCCTGCGGGCATCCGTCGGGCAGGCTGCCGCAGGTCACCAACCACTCGGCCCGCCCGGCGAGCTCGATCACCGAGTTCTCCAGCGCCGCCACCTCGGACTCGCTGAGCCGCGGGCCGGGCTCGTTGAACTTGCTGGTGGTCCCGTCGGCTTCCACGACCGCGATGTTGCTGCGGGTGGGTGCGTGCACCGGGACCTCGACCACCGGGACCGCTTCGGGCGCGAGGAGTTCGGCGAGCCGAGCCCCTTCGGCACCACCGGAGGGCAGCACCGCCAGGGTGGGCACTCCTGCCGCGGCCAGCGCGCGGGCGACGTTCACGCCCTTGCCGCCGGGGTCGAGGCGCACCTGCTTGGCGCGGTGCACGGCGCCGGGCGTGACCTGATCGACCTGAACGGTGCGGTCGAGGCTGGGGTTGGGGGTCACGGTCACGATCACGCCAGCACCACCTCCGCCTCGGTGGCCTCGAGCTCATCAACGGCGGCGGCGTCCAGCCCGTCGTCGGTGATGATCAGGTCGATCTCGGAGAGCTCGGCGAAGCGGCTGAACTGGTCGTCGCCGTACTTGCTGTGGTCGGCCAGCAGCACCCGCTTGCGGCTCGCGGCCACCATCGCCGACTTCACCGCCGACTCGGCGGGGTCCGGCGTGGTGCAGCCCCGCGCCGCGGAGAAGCCGTTGGTGCCGAAGAAACCGACGTCCACGGTCAGCAGCCGCAGCACGTCCAGGGCCCAGGATTCGACGGTGGCCAGGGTCGTGCCGCGCACCCGTCCACCGAGCAGGTGCACGTTGAAGCCGTTCCTGGTGGCCAGCTGGTTCGCCGCGGGCAGCGAGTTGGTGACCACGGTCAGCTCGCGGTCGGCGGGCAGCAGCCCGGCGAGCCTGGCGGTGGTGGTTCCGCCGTCGAGCAGCACGGTTCCGCGTGCGGGCACCTGATCCAGGGCCGCCTTGGCGATGCGCTCCTTCTTCTCGGCGTTGGTCTGGTCCCGCAGCGAGACCTCGGGTTCGAAGTCGAGCCGGTCGATGGCGATGGCTCCGCCGTAGACGCGTCGCAGCAGTCCTTGCCGTTCCAGAGCGGCGAGGTCGCGGCGGATCGTTTCGGGTGCCACCTCGAACTCGGCCGCTGCGGCGGTGACGTCGATGCGTCCGTCGCGCCGTGCCCGCTGCGCCAGCATCTGCTGGCGCTCCGCCCCGTACATGCCCGTTGTCCTCCGGTTGTTGTTTGGTGTTGCCTGATTGTGCCTCTTGTTGTCATATTGTCAAGGCTTCGAGAACACGAGGAAAAACCTCGGCACGGTAGGGAGTGGTGCATGTCCACGCTGCGGGGAGTCGGCGTCAGCCCGGGCAGAGCGGCCGGCCCGGTCTTGTTGGTTCATGACCGGTTGCCCGAGCCCGATCGCGGGCCCGAACCCGCCGACCCGACGGCCGAGGCCGCGCGGATCCGTCCAGCCGCGCAGGCGGTCGCCCGGCGTCTGCAGAAGCGGGCGGCGGCCACCGACGGCGAAGCCCGGTCCGTCCTGGAGGTGACGGCCGCGATGGCCACCGACCCAGGTCTGCTCTCGGCCGCCGAGCAGGCGGTCACCGGTCGGCGGCTGCCCGCCCCGCGCGCGGTCTTCGAGGCCTCCGAGCAGTTCTCGGACGCGCTGGCGGCGGCGGGCGGCTACCTGGCCGAACGCGTCCGCGACGTCCAGGACGTGCGGGACCGGATCGTCGCCGAGCTGTCCGGGACCGCCGCGCCAGGTGTGCCCGAGCCCGCCGCACCGAGCGTGCTGATCTCGCGGGACCTGGCCCCGGCCGACACCGCCGATCTCGATCCCTCGATGGTCTTGGCCCTGGTGACCGAGGAGGGCGGCCCGACCAGCCACACCGCGATCCTGGCCAGGGCGCTGGGAATCCCGGCCGTGGTCGCCGCCCGCGGTGCGCTGGCGTCGGGCGCCGCCGGTGCGCGCGTGGACGGCGCGGCGGGCACGGTCGAGCTCGTCACCGAGCCCGTCACCGCCGAAGCGGCCACCCGATCCGAAACCCGGTGGCGCGGAACGGGAAAGACGGCCGACGGCCATCCGGTGAAGCTGCTGGCCAACGTCGGTTCCCCCGCCGACGCCATTAATGCGATCGATGCGGGCGCGGAGGGCTCGGGGCTGTTCCGCACGGAGTTCTGCTTCCTGGACGCCACCAGCGAACCGTCCCCGGACGCCCAACGCGAGTCCTACGCGGACGTTCTTCGCCCGTTCGCAGGAAAGCCCGTCGTGGTGCGCACTCTCGACGCGGGAGCGGACAAACCGCTGCCGTTCCTCGACATCGCCGCCGAACCCAATCCCGCGCTGGGCGTGCGGGGGCTCCGCGTCGCCTTCGACCGCCCGGGCGTGCTGGACCGGCAGCTCGCCGCGATCGTCGCCGCCACCGAGGACACCGGTGCCGAGGTGTCGGTGATGGCGCCCATGGTGGCGACCCCGGCCGAGGCGGCGTGGTTCGCCGAGCGCGCCCGTGCCGCCGGGGTCGGTCGCGTCGGCGTCATGGTGGAAACCCCGGCCGCCGCGCTGTGCGCCGAGGAGCTGCTGGCCGAAGTGGACTTCGCCAGCATCGGCACCAACGATCTGGCCCAGTACACCTGCGCCGCGGACCGCATGACCGGCGCGCTTGCCGCCCTCAACGACCCGTGGCAGCCCGCGCTGCTCCGGCTGATCGCCCTGCTGGGCGGCGCGTCCGCGTCGCAGGGCAAACCGGTGGGCGTGTGCGGCGAGGCGGCTGCCGACCCGCTGCTGGCGGGTGTCCTGGTCGGCCTGGGTGTCAGCAGCCTGTCGATGACCTCGGCGGCCCTGCCCGCGGTGGGCGACGAGCTGGCCCGGCGTTCCCTGTCGGAGTGGCGCGCGGTCGCCGAGCGCGCGGTGTCCGCGACCGACCGCGTCGAAGCGCGCGAACGAACCCGGGCCGCCCTGGACCGCTGAGCGGATCGGCAGGTCGGGCGCGTGGTGCGGGCCGGACATGACAAGCTGGTCGCGTGACCGGACCTCTCATGCTCGTCGATTCGGCCGGGTTGTGGTTTCGCTCGTTCTACGCGCTGCCCGACTCGCTGACCGCCCCTGATGGCACGCCGGTGAACTCGGTGCGCGGCTTCTGCGACATGCTGGCGAAGCTGATCACCGATCGCCGGCCGTCCCGGCTGGTGGCCTGTTTGGACAACGATTGGCGCCCGCAGTTCCGGGTCGACGCGCTGCCGTCGTACAAGACGCACCGGGTGGCCGTGGAAGACCCGGAGGCGGAAGAGGTGCCCGACACGCTCTCGCCGCAGATCCCGGTGATCCTGGAGGTCCTCGACGCCGCGGGCATCACCACCGCCGAGGCGGAGGGTTTCGAGGCCGACGACGTCATCGGCGCGCTGGCCGACCGCGAGCGCACCGACCCGGTGGAGGTCGTCACCGGCGACCGGGACCTGTTCCAGCTGGTCCGCGCCGAGCCGCAGGTGCGGGTGATCTACATCGGCGCGGGCCTGGCCAAGGCCCAGGACTTCGGCACCCGTGAACTCGCCGAGAAGTACGCGCTGTCCGAGGAGCGGGCGGGTGCGGACTACGCGGAGATGGCGGTGCTGCGCGGAGACCCCTCCGACGGGCTGCCCGGCGTGGCGGGCATCGGCGAGAAGACCGCGGCGAAGCTGATCACCCAGTTCGGGTCCCTCGACGACCTGCTGCGGGCGGCCGCCGAAGGCGACGCCCGGCTGACCTCGCGGATCCGCACCAAGCTCAGCGAGTCCGCCGAGTACCTGGCGGCGGCCCCGGCCGTGGTCAACGTGGTCAGGAACGCGCCGGTCGTCATGGACCGCGAGTCCGACACCATGCCCGCCGAGCCGGACCTCGACCGGCTGCGCGCGCTCCAATCCACCTGGGGCCTCGGAGCCAGCATCGACCGCCTCATCGCCGCCCTCGAACAGTAGGCACCACAGGGGGTTTGACCAGCGCGGTGGGGAATCCTCACCGATCGAACCCGGTTGCACCCACTAGAAGCCGGTGCCGCACCACGGTGGCCGCTGCAGCGGGAACAGCAGGTCGGCGTTGGTCAACGCCTGCGGATCGTGGACCTGGACGAGTCCGGCCGTGGCGAGGGCCGAGGCCGTCTGATCGCCCAGGTAGAGCGCCGGCATGGCCGCCGCGTCCAGCGTCAGCTGCGGAGCGCCGTCGCAGGTCGTGACCCCGTCCGGGCTGATGCGGTAGCAGCCGGTGTTGGCAGGCCGGAACTCGTCGACGACCTCCAGGACCACCGGCTCCCCGCGACCGTAGGTGCGGGCCCGCAGGGCGGCGCGGACGTCGACGAGACGGACCCACAGGTCGTCGCTCACCCCCGTGGTGCGGCAGGCGCGGCGGTCGGTCAGCCACCACTCGACCGGCTCGTCCACCGGGCGTTCGAAGCCCGCGACGGTCGTCACGAGGTCGATGTCGAGCAGGAAGCGCCACAACTCGATCGCCGCGACGTCGTTGGCCGCCACCAGGTCCCACACGTCCACAGTGGAGGACTCCCCGCGCGGCTGGTACACGACGAAGCCGTCGTCCGTCCCGGAATCGTCGGCGTGCACCGCGACCGCCTGGCTCTTGTTCATCACGGCGCTCCGGCCCGGCCACCACCCGTCGGGGCGGTAAATCCAGCCCGCGCGGTCCCGCGCGCACTTCGGGTACAGGGCGGGCATCAGCTGCGCAGCCTGCTCCTGCGAGACCAGGCGGACCCGGCCGCCGCGCGGGACCGAGCGGCGCATCCGCGCCCGCGAGCGGTCGACCTCCACGTTCCGGACCCTGCTGGCGACGCCGTAGCCGAAGCGCTCGTAGATCCCGGCCTCGCTGGCGTGCAGCATCGCCACGACCTCACCGCGCCGGGCGGCGTCGTCGAGCTGGAACCGCATCATCCCGGTCAGCAGTCCGCGCCGGGTCGAATCGGCTCGCACCGCCACCCCGGTCACCGCCGCCGCGGGCAGCTCGGCACCACCGGGAACCGTCAGGGAACTGGCCATCGACAGGGCCGTGCCCGCCAGCTCGCCGTCGAGGAACGCGCCGAGCACCCGGCCCGGTTCCATGCGCTGCGAGCTCGACGCCCACTGCTCGTCATCGGCCAGCGGGAACAGCAGCGCCCGCCGGAACAGCTCGTTGGCATCGCGGTACTCGGACTCGGACAGCACCCGGACTTCGGTTTCACCCACGTCGGCGATCGTCTCCGACCCCGACCGCGCAGTCCACCGATTTACTTCGGGTGCCCGACCTCGTAGACGCCCTCGTCGTTCTTGACCGTGACCGTGACGACCTTGTCGGCGCTGTTGATCCGCACCTGGCAGTCGAACTGGTGCCGGACCTCCACCGGCTCACCGTCCGGGCAGGTCACCGCACCGACGCCGGCGATGTTGTAGGAGCCCTTGAGCGTCTGCGTGACGCCCTTCTCCACGCTGGCCGCGTCGAACACCGAGCGCACGAAGAACCCGGGAGCGACGAAACCCAGCACCAGCACCGCGGCGAGCACCACGAGCACGCCCGAGCCGCCGAGGATCCACGGCAGCATCGACCGCTTCTGCTTCTGCGGCACCTGCGGGAAGCCGAATCCGCTCGGCGACGGGTAGTACGGCTGCGGCTGGCCGTACCCGTAGCCGTAGGGCTGCTGCGCGTACTGGGGCTGCTGGATCGGCTGCTGCTGCACCGGTTGCGCGGGGTAGGGCTGACCCGCGTAGCCACCCGGCTGCGGATGGCCCGGCTGCATCCCAGGCCCCTGCGGTTGCCCCCACTGGGGGTAACCCCCTGGCGGGCCGTAGGGGGACGACATCTACACCTCCGGATGACTTCAGCTGGCGCGGCCGACTGCCAGTGATCCAACCACAGCCGGGTCACACACCACCGGCGGCCACCACGCCCCGGCGGATCGCGGTCACGGCCTTCGCCGCCGAGGCACCGACCTGCTCCTTGGTGCCCACCACGTCGCGGATCTGGTCCAGCAGGTCGATCACCTGGCGGCACCAGCGCACGAAGTCGCCTGCCGAAAGCTCGTTACCGGCGGACTCGGCGGCGGTGAGCACCTTCTCCAACGACTCGCCGCGCGCCCACCGGAACACCGGCCAGGCGAACCCCGCGTCGGGCTCGCGGGTGCGGTCGAGCTTGTGACGACGCTCGTCGTCCTCCAGTTCCGCCCACAACTGCCAGGTCGAGGTCAGCGCGTCGGTGATCGGCCCGGCCGGGACCTGCGGCGCAGGCCCCTCCCGCCGCGACTCGTAGACCAGCGAGGACACCACTGCCGCCAGCTCGGCCGGGCCGAGCCCCTTCCAGGTCCCCACCCGCAGGCACTCGGCGGCCAGCAGATCGGACTCGCTGTAGAGCCTGGACAGCCGCCGACCGTGCTCGGTGACCTGCCCCGCCTGCGTCTCCACCTCGTCCTCGTCGTCACCGGGCTTGCCGTCCGGGGCGGGCAGGTAGTCGCGCTCGGTCAGCAGCGCCACGATCCGGTCGAACGAGCGGGCCAGCGAGTGCGTGGTGCTGTTGACCTTGCGACGCAGGTTCTCGTTCTCGCCGCGCAACCGCTCGTAGCGCTCCGCCCAGCGGGCGTGCGCCTCCCGCTCGTCGCAGCCGTGGCACGGGTGCGCCTTCAACGCCCGCCGCAGGCTCGCCAGCTCGGCATCGTCGGTGGCGTCCGAGCGCTTCCGGCCGCGCCCGCCCGAGGAGCTCAACCCCGTGCTGCGCAGCGACGACGCCAGGTCCCGGCGCGACTTCGGCGAGCGGGTGTCGACGTGCTTGGGCAGCTTGAGCTTGCCCAGCGCCTCCACCGGCGAGGTGAAGTCGGCGACCGACAGGCGGCCCGACCAGCGATCCTCGGTCACCACCAGCGGACGCGGCTCGCCCATCGGCTCCAGACCGGGGTCGATCACCACCGCCAGCCCGGACCGGCGCCCGGCGGGCACCGAGATCACATCGCCCTTGCGCAGCTTCTCCAGCGACTTGGCCGCCTCGGCGCGCCGCGACTGCCGGTTCTGCCTGGCCAGCGCCTTCTCCCGTTCGGAGATCCGGCGCCGGAGGTCGAAGTACTCGGCGAAGTCGCCCAGGTGGCACTCCATCGCCTCGGTGTAGCCCGTCAGGGCCTCGGCGTTGCGATCGACCCGGCGCGAGAGGCCCACCACCGATCGGTCGGCCTGGAACTGCGCGAACGACTGCTCCAGCAGGTCCCGGGCCGAGTCCTGGCCGACGCGCTGCACCAGGTTGACCGCCATGTTGTAGCCGGGCCGGAACGACGAGCGCAGCGGGTAGGTGCGCGTCGAGGCCAGACCCGCCACCTGCTTGGGGTCAACGCCCGGCTGCCAGACCACCACCGCGTGGCCCTCGATGTCGATGCCGCGCCGCCCGGCACGGCCGGTGAGCTGCGTGTACTCGCCGGGGCTGAGGTCCACGTGCGACTCGCCGTTGAACTTCACCAGGCGTTCCAGCACGACCGTGCGGGCGGGCATGTTGATGCCCAGCGCCAGCGTCTCGGTCGCGAACACGGCCTTGACCAGGCCGCGCACGAACAGCTCCTCGACGGTCTCCTTGAACGCCGGCAGCAGCCCGGCGTGGTGCGCGGCCACGCCCCGCTCCAACGCCTCCCGCCACTCCCAGAAGCCGAGGACGCCCAGGTCGGCGTCGGGCAGGTTCCTGGTCCGCTCGTCGATGACCTCGCGGATCTCCTCGACCTCGGACTCGGCGGTCAGGCGCAACCCGGCCCGCACGCACTGCGCCACCGCCTGATCGCAGCCGTTGCGGCTGAAGATGAACACGATCGCCGGCAGCAGCCCCGCGGCGTCGAGGCTGGTCAGCATCTCCAGCCGGGACGGCGGCGAGAACCGGGGCGGACGCGGCCCCTTGCGCTTGTTCGGCGGACCACCGCGGCGGCCCCCGTAGGGCATGTGGGTGCGCGCCAGCTGCTGGGTGTGCCGCAGCAGCTGCGGGTTCATCGTCAGCTCGTGATCATCGGTCTCACCGCCGAACAGGTCGAACATCCGCGGCCCGACCTGCATGTGCTGCCACAGCGGCACCGGCCGGTGCTCGTCCACCACGACCGTGGTCTCCCCGCGCACCTCCTGCAGCCACTCGCCGAACTCCTCGGCGTTGCTGACCGTCGCGGACAGGCTCGCGAGCTGCACGTAGTCCGGCAGGTGCAGGATCACTTCCTCCCACACCGCACCCCGGAACCGGTCGGCCAGGTAGTGGACCTCGTCCATCACCACGTAGCCGAGCTGGTCCAGCCCGCGCGAACCGGCGTAGAGCATGTTGCGCAGCACCTCGGTGGTCATCACGACCACCTGCGCGTCGCCGTTGATCGAGGTGTCGCCGGTCAGCAGACCCACCGCGTCGTTGCCGTACCGCTCGCACAGGTCGGCGAACTTCTGGTTGGACAACGCCTTGATCGGCGTGGTGTAGAAGCAGCGGCGCCCCTCCGACAGCGCCAGGTGCACGGCGAACTCGCCCACCACGGTCTTGCCCGCACCGGTCGGCGCGCACACCAGCACGCTCCTCCCGGCCTCCAGCGCCTGACATCCGGTGAGCTGGAAGGGGTCTAGTTCGAAGGACAGCTCCGCGATGAACTCGGCCAGTTTCGGATGGGCACTGCGGCGGGAATGCGCCGCGTACGCGTCGGCCGGCGGGAGCTTGGTCGGGTTGGAACGGCTGGCAGCCACGTACCAAGGTTTTCACATCACCCCGACCGGTGTCTCACAACGCTCGCTCCGGAGTCCCCTGCGAGCCGCGATGCCGCTAGCCGCCGGACACCACCGCCGCCCGCACCGCGCCGCCATCCCGCCTGGCGAGAGCACCGCGACGTCGCCATCGACGTGCTCGAAGCGCGGCGCGCGGCCTCCAGGAGGCCTCTCACCAGCACCGCCGGGCAAGGCGCGGTGAGCCGGATGTTCACAGGTGCTTTGCGCCACACGCCACGCTGAGCGCACCTGGCGTGCAGCGGATCGTCAGGGGCAACCGGGCCTGGGGTTCGCCGTCGGCGTAGGCCAGCCAGCCGTTCTCCCCGCCCAGGCGGACCGACTTCGCCCGCAGCGTCGTCACCGCCGGGTGGTCGACGTGGCGTCCGGTGCGCAGCCTCGGCAGGATCCGCACCAGCTCCCGGCGCGGTACCCGGCCGACCACGGTCACGTCGAACAGACCGTCGTCGTCCAGCGCGTCGGGGCAGATCGGGATGCCGCCGCCGTACCACCCGGTGTTGCCCACCGCGATAAGCGTGGCCTCGACGTCGAGGACTCCGCGCTCGGTCTCCAACCGCACCGGCCTGGCCCGCAGCCCCAGCAGCTCCCGCAGCAGCGCGAAGTCGTAGCGGCGTTGACCGCGCGGCCAGCGCATCCGGTTCGCCCTGGCGTTGACCTTCGCGTCGAACCCGGCGCACAGCACCGTCGCGAACCACCCGGTTCCCGCGATCTTGCCGAGGTCGATGCGCCGCCGCGCACCAGCGGAGATGGCCTTGGCCGCGGCGCGCGCGGCCGCCACCGGCTCGCGCGGGATGCCCAGGCTCCGGGCGAGGTCGTTGCCGGTGCCCGCGGGGATGATCGCCAGCGAGGTCGACGACTCGGCGCACGCCTGCACGGCCAGGTGCGCGATGCCGTCACCGCCGACCACGGTCAGCACGTCGGCCTGGTCCTCCACCGCGCGCCGCACGGCGGATTCGGTGCCGGACGTGCCGGTGGCGATGACCGTCCGCACCTCGCACACAGCACGAAGGTGGTCGGTGAGTTCACCGACCACCTTCGCGGAAAGACCACCACCGGCCGCGGGGTTGATCACCAGGACGCAACGCATGAGGATGCATCTAATCCCACTTGCGTCCCCGTTGGCCAGGGTTCGACGGGTTGTGACCGTCAGGTGATGTCGTCGTGCTTCTGCGGTGCCGACGGTGTCGTGTCCAGCTTGGACGCGAACGGATCGACCTCGGACGCCTCGTCGAGGCCAACACCGGTCAGGCCCTCGGCCTCCATCTTCTTGGCCTTGCGCCGGTCGTGCGAACGGCAGATCAGCGCAGCGAACAAGAACAGCAGCGACAGCGCCGCCGACAGCGCCAGCATCGAGAAGGGGTCCTGCCCGGGCGTGGCGATCGCGGCGAACACGAACAGCGCGAACACCAGCCCCCGCCACCACCTGCGCAGCTTCTCGTAGGTGACGACACCGGCGCGGTTGAGCATCACCAGGATCAGCGGGAGCTCGAAGCTCACGCCGAAGATCACCAGCAGCAGCAGCATGAAGTTGATGTACTTGCCACCGGTGAGCGCGGTGAAGAACGCCTCGCCGCCGAAGCCCGCCATGAAGCTCAGCGCCTCGGGAACGATGAAGTACGCCAGGACCGCGCCCGCGACGAACAGGATCGTCGCGAAGAACACGAAGGTCCGGGCGAACTTGCGCTCCTTGGTGTAGAGACCAGGCGTGATGAACGCCCACAGCTGGTACAGCCACACCGGGCTGAACAGGATCGCGCCGACCGACAGACCCACCTTCATGCGCAGCATGAAGATCTCGAAGGGCTCGGTCTGCAACAGCTGGCAGGTCCCGTTCGGGCTGAGCCGCTGCTCCATGGGGAGCGCGCAGTACGGCCCGAGCAAGATGTCACCGAGCGTCGGCCAGCCGAACGGCGCGGTGGAAAACCAGATGAACCCGAGGATGGCTCCGATGACCACTGCCGTCATCGCCACCCCGAGCCGGTAACGCAGCTCGAAGAGGTGATCGATGATCGTCATGGTGCCGTCGGGGTTGTGCCTGCGTCCCCACCGACGGCGATCATTGCGGAACGGGTTCAGGCGACGCAGTGGACTGTCACCCACTTCGCTAGCCCCGTCCTCAGTCAGTTCTTCTGTTCGTTCTGCTGCTTGTCCTCGACCGGCGAGGTCGCCGGCGGAGTGCTCGGCTCACCGGCCGTCAGCTCCGGCTTCTGCTCCTTCTCCGACTGAGCCTTCTTCGCAGCCTCTTCGTCGGCCTTCATGCCTCGCGCCTCAGCCTTGAACACCCGAGCGGACTGCCCCAGAGAACGGGCCATCTGCGGGAGCTTGGTGGCGCCGAAGAGCAGCACCAGAACCAAGACGATGAGGACCAGCTCCCAGCCACCTGGCAAACCCATCCGTACACAACCTTTCGTGATGTCCCTGCTAGGCGCCAATGGTACGCGGGGCAGGGGTCGGCAAATAGGGCCGTTTCTGCTTCTCGTCAACCGCGGCGGCGCTGCGAGAGCGCCACCTTGAGGCCCGCCGCACGCGCTTTGACCATTCCGCTGCGGTCGGCGAGATCGTGGGCCGCCCCCCGCTGCACGCGCCGAAAGCGACGCACCTCCATCAAGGTCCTGACCAGCAGGAACACCAGCAGGACGAGGCCTACGGCCAGCAGCACGAGAGTCCACACGAACGGCACGCTGTTCACCGTATCGGGCTCAGGTGGACGGAAGGTGACGGGTCCGCCTCAACGCGGCATGGGCTCGTTGACGCACGTCACCCCCCAGCTCCTCGGGGCTGAGCACCGTCACCTGGCCGCCGAGGCCGAGCAGCAGCCTGGTCATCCACGCGCTGTCGGCGTAGCGCATCCGCACCCGGGCCCGGCCGCCGGGGAGCTCTTCGACCTCGTCGACCTGGTAGTACTCGGCGACCCACCGGGCGTCCGGCTCCAGTTCGATCTCGGCCACCCGCTGGTCGGGCGCGGGCTGGAACAGACCTGCGGAAACATCCGTCGGCTCGGCTTCGGACGGCGGCTCGGCGGGCTCGTCGAGCCGCTGAGCCGCATCGATGCGGTCCAGCCGGAACATCCGGACGCCGTGCGCGCTGCGGCACCAGGCCTCCAGGTAGCTGCGGCCGTCGACCAGCAGCAACCGCATCGGGTCGACCGTTCGCTCGCTGATCTCGTCGCGCGATGCCGTGTAGTAACGGATGCGCAACGCTTTGCCGCCGGTGACGGCGGATTGGACCGTTCGGCGCACCTCCGAGTCGACCGACTCCTCCGCGCCGAGGCCGATCACCACCCCGGAGGGGCGGGCTTGACCGACCGCGTTCTCCACCTTCGCCAACGTGCGCTGCACCGCGTCGGAGTCGGGAACGCCCGGGGTGTCGGCGAGCGCCCGCAGCGCCACCAGCAGCGACGTCGCCTCGGAGGCGGTCAGCCGCAGCGGTCGCCGCATGCCGGCGTCGTAGGTGACGGTGATCGAGTCGCTGTCGAAGGACAGGTCGATCAGATCGCCGGGCCCGTAGCCGGGCAGCCCGCACATCCACAGCAGCTCCAGGTCCTTGCGCAGCTGCTGCGGGGTGACGCCGAAGTCGGTGGCGGCGTCGGCGATGGGGATGCCGGGGCGGCTGAGCAGGTAGGGAACCAGGGCCAGCAGCCTGGGCAGGCGTTGCGTCGCGCTGGTCATCGCCGTCCCTCCCCCGCCGCGTCCAGGTGGATCTCGTTGACCGCTTTGCGCAGGGTGTCCGGCTGCAGGACGGCGACGTCGGGCCCGTACCCGGCGAGCCAGCTCGCCGCGGACTCCGGGTACTTCACGTCCAGCTCCAGCACCTCGCCGGGGTCGCCGTCGAGCTCCCTGCGCTCGACGACCTTGCCGATGCGCCGCACGCCGTGCGCGCGGCCGTCGGCGACCCACACGCGGGACGGCGTCGGCGGCGGTGGCTCCCGCTGCTCGCCCGCGACCATCCGCAGCAGGTCGACCTCCTGCGGCCGCTGCACGACCCCGCTCTTGCCGACGGCGCTGACCGGTCCCTGGATGCGGGAGAGCCGGAAGCAGCGCGGCGCCTGCCGGTCGCGGTCGTGGCCGACGACGTACCAGCGTCCGCGCCAGGACACCACGCCCCACGGCTCGACGGTGCGGTGCCGGACCTCGGCGCTGCTGGGGCGCCGGTAGTCGAACTCCACGACGCGGCCGGACTGCACCGCCGAGTGCAGCGTGCCGAATGCGGGTTCGCTGGTGCGCACCTTCGGTTCGACCGCGGCCGAGGCGCGTTCGTCGACGTCGACGCCGGCGGCGCGGAGCTTGAGCAGCGCGCCCTGAGCGGCGGAGGTGAACTCCGGGGAGTCCCACAGCCGGACGGCCAGCGCGACGGCGGCGGCTTCGTCGGGTTCGAGGTCGATGTCGCCGAGCTCGTAGTCGCGCCGGGCGATGCGGTACCCGTCGGCGCTGTCGAAGGCCGAGTTGCGGCCGGTTTCCAGCGGGATCCCCAGGTCTCGCAGCTCGGCCTTGTCCCGCTCGAAGGTCCGGAAGAACGCCTCGTCGGAGGGTGCGTCGGCATACCCCGCGACGATATGACGGATCCGCTCTGCGGTGAGGTACTGACGGGTCGACAGCAGGCAGAGCACCAAGTTCACCAAGCGTTCAGCACGCACAGTGGCCACTCCGAAACTCTAGCGCCAAAGTATTCGATCATGAGTTCGGGTATCGGCGTGTCTTCGCAGAACACCCATTCGATCGACGATCGGTTTCGACCGGCACTGAACTCATCGTTGATGCGAAAGCCGTTCACGATGCGTTCGCGTTCCTACCCTGAGGCCATGCCTGCTCTGATGATCACCGGTGCCTCGCGCGGCATCGGCGCCGCCACCGCCCGCCTCGCCGCCGCCCAGGGCTACCGGCTGGCCCTGCTGGCACGCGACACCGACGCCCTGTCCGACCTGGTCGAGGAACTGGGTTCGGACACCGCCGTGGCGCTGCCCTGCGACGTCACCGACCACACCAGCCTGACCGACGCCGTCGCCACGACCGAGCAGCGCTACGGCGGTGTGGACGCCGTGCTGGCCAACGCCGGGATGAGCGTGCCGACCTCGTTCCTCGGCAACGACGGCGCCGAACCCGAGCAGTGGCGCGACATGGTGCTCACCAACGTCTATGGCGCGGCGATCACCGCCCGCGCCGCCCTGCCCGCGCTGGTGCGCAGCAGGGGCCACCTCGTGCTCACCGGCTCCAACGCCGGTCGCGGGATCCGCCCGGGCAACCTCTACTCGGCCACCAAGTGGGCGGTCACCGGCATGGCGCAGAACATCCGGGCGGAGTGCGTGGGCACCGGGGTCAGGGTCACCCTCGTGCAACCGGGCATGGTCGAAACGGACATGACCGCGGACCGGACGGACATCCCGAAGCTGGTCCCGGAGGACATCGCCCGGGGCATCCTCTACGCCCTGGCGCAGCCGGCAACGGTTGACGTCAACGAGCTGACGATCCGCCCGACCGGCCAAGCGCCCCACAGCTGAAGCCGGGAGCGGCGCTGCGGCGGGCACAGCCCCGGCCACAGCGCCGCCCGGCTCGTCCGGGGGTCGAACGGCCCTACAGCGAGTTGATCAGCCGCTCGACCCGCTCGTCGACCGCCCGGAACGGGTCCTTGCACAGCACGGTCCGCTGGGCCTGATCGTTGAGCTTGAGGTGCACCCAGTCGACGGTGAAGTCCCGCCCCGCGGCCTGAGCAGCGGCGATGAAGTCACCGCGCAGCTTGGCGCGGGTGCTCTGCGGCGGGGTGTCCTTGGCGGCCTCGATCTCGCCGTCCTCGGTCGCCCGATCCACCAGGTCCTTGCGCTGCAGCATGTCGAACAGCCCGCGCCCGCGCCGGATGTCGTGGTAGGCGAGGTCGAGCTGCGCGATGCGCGGGCTGGACAGCTCCAGACCGTGCTTGTTGCGGTAGCGCTCCAGCAGGCGGAGCTTGATCGCCCAGTCGACCTCGCGGTCGATCAGCGAGTAGTCCTCCTGCTCGACGGCGTCGAGGGTGCGGCCCCACAGCTCCAGGATGCGCTCGGACATCGGGTCCGAGCCGCGCCGCGCGACGTGGTCGACGGCCCGGCTGTGGTACTCGCGCTGGATGTCCAGCGCCGAGGCCTCCCGGCCGCCCGCCAGCCGCACCGTGCGGCGCCCGGTGAGGTCGTGGCTGATCTCGCGGATCGCCCGGATCGGGTTGTCCAGGCTGAAGTCCCGGAACTGCACGCCCTGCTCGACCATCTCCAGCACCAGGTTGGCCGCCCCGACCTTGAGCAGGGTGGTCACCTCGGACATGTTGGAATCGCCGACGATGACGTGCAGCCGCCGGTAGCGCTCGGCGTCGGCGTGCGGCTCGTCGCGGGTGTTGATGATCGGCCGGGACCGGGTGGTGGCGCTGGAGACGCCCTCCCAGATGTGCTCGGCGCGCTGGGACAGGCAGTACACGGCTCCGCGCGGGGTCTGCAGGACCTTCCCGGCACCGCAGATGAGCTGGCGCGTCACCAGGAACGGCAACAGCACGTCGGCGATGCGGGAGAACTCGCCGGAACGTCCGACCAGGTAGTTCTCGTGGCAGCCGTAGGAGTTGCCCGCTGAGTCGGTGTTGTTCTTGAACAGGAAGATGTCCCCGCCGATGCCCTCGTCGGAGAGCCGGCGTTCGGCATCGATGAGCAGGTCTTCGAGGATGCGCTCGCCGGCCTTGTCGTGCGTGACCAGCTGCGTGAGGTCGTCGCACTCGGCCGTGGCGTACTCGGGGTGGGAACCCACGTCGAGGTAGAGGCGGGCACCGTTGCGCAGGAAGACGTTCGACGACCTTCCCCACGACACGACCCGCCGGAACAGGTACCTGGCCACCTCGTCCGGGGACAGTCTGCGCTGCCCGTGGAACGTGCAGGTGACCCCGAACTCGGTTTCGATGCCGAAGATCCGCCTCTGCATGTCTCCACACTAGGCGCAAAACCGCCCTCGCGGCGGTCCGCCGTTCGGGCAACTGTCGAAATGAGTTCGGCTGATTTTGGTAGCAGGCCGTCACTCACCCCGGTGCGCACGCACCCGCACGGAGCAGCCGGAATCGCCGTACAGCCGTACGATTTCCCGGGATGTGGGCCGCTCGTCCCACCGCGAACGACATCGCTCCCGCACCCGAGGCGGGTGCGGGAGCGATGAGCTCTCGGCGGGTCACTTGCCGGGCGGGGTTTCCTCGCCGTCCTCGGACTTGTCGGAGTCCTCAGTCGACGCCGGCAGCAGGGCCGTCAGCGCGGCGCCCTGGATGCGGCGGAACGTCCGGTTGGGACGGGCGCGGTCGAGGACCGCGACCTCCAGGGCCTTGGTGCCCAGTTCCCGCGCGGAGTCCCCACTGGACGAAAGTCCCTTGACGGCGACCCGGATGGCGTCGCCCAATTCCATTCCATCGCTGAAGGAATCCTTCAGCGAGCTGGTGATGGTGTCCGCCTGACCGCCCATCACCACGTACTGCGGCTCGTCCACGATGGACCCGTCGTAGGTGAGCCGGTACAGCTGGTCGGATTCGGCGGTCGCGCCGACCTCCGCCACGCAGATCTCGACCTCGAACGGCTTGATCTGCTCGGTGAAGATCGCGCCCAGGTGCTGGGCGTAGGTGTTGGCCAGCGACCGCCCGGTCACGTCACGCCGGTCGTAGGAGTAACCGCGCACGTCGGCGATGCGCACGCCGGCGACCCGCAGCGCCTCGAACTCGCTGTAGCGGCCCACCGCGGCGAATCCGATGCGGTCGTAGATCTCGGAGACCTTGTGCAAGGTCGGAGACGGGTTCTCGGCGACGAACAGCACCCCACCGGCGTACTTGAGCACCACCACGCTGCGGCCCCGGGCGATGCCCTTGCGGGCCAGCTCGGAACGCTCCCGCATCAACTGCTCGGGGGAGGTGTAGAACGGCATCGTCACGGCTTCTGCACTCCTGAATCTGCTCGCTGTGGCAGGCGGGATCGTGGGACGGCGCTGGTCAGCCGCCCGGGTTCTCCAGGCGTCCGTTGACCACGGCGGTGGCGATCTCGGAGGTCTGCTCCTCGGTCAGCCGCACCGCGCCCTCGGCCGCGGTGATGGTGATGACCGACGGGTAGATCCGCCGGGACACGTCCGGGCCGCCGGTGGCGCTGTCGTCGTCCGCCGCGTCGTAGAGCGCCTCCACCGCGGCGCGCGCGGCGGTGTCCAGGTCGGCATCCGGGTCGAAGCGCTTCTTCAGCGCCGACTTGGCGAACTGCGAGCCGGAACCGACCGCGTGGTAGCCGCCAGCCTCGTTGTAGCGACCGCCGACGACGTCGTAGGACACGATCCGACCTGCGCGGTCGGGGTCTTCGGCGTCGGTGTCGTAACCGGCGAACAGCGGCACGACCGCCAGCCCCTGCATGGCCGCGGACAGGTTGCCCCGCAGCATCGTGGCCAGCTTGTTGGACTTGCCGTCCAGCGACAGCGAGATGCCTTCGAGCTTCTCGTAGTGCTCCAGCTCGACCGCGTAGAGCTTCACGAGTTCCTGCGCGACACCGGCCGTTCCGGCGATGCCCACCGCCGAATAGGCGTCGGTGACGAAGAGCTTCTCCATGTCCCGCTGCGCGATGACGTTGCCCATCGTCGCCCGGCGGTCACCCGCCAGCAGCACGCCGCCGCGGAAGGTCACCGCGACGATGGTGGTGCCGTGCGGCGCCTGCACCGTGCCCTCGGGGGCCTTGCGCCCGCCCGGCAGCAGTTCTGGTGCGGCGGCTCGGAGGAAGTCGGTGAACGACGAGGATCCGGGGGTCAAGTAGGCGGCGGGAAGCGCCTGCCCGGGGAACTGGGCCGAGCTCTGGTCCATCAGCGACATCGTCTCCGTTCTCACAGGACTCCTGCGACAGGATGCACTTTAGTCATGATCGAGTGCGCAGCGAGCGGCACCGGGCCGGTGTTTCTCCGGCCCGGTGACCGGTTCTCGCAGGATCACCGCCTGGGCGCACCGGCGGCCGGGGGCCTACTGGCCGCCCTTCTGCACGTAGGCGCGCACGAAGTCCTCGGCGTTCTCCTCCAGGACGTCGTCGATCTCGTCCAGGATGGCGTCGACGTCCTCGCCGAGCTTTTCGCGACGTTCCTGACCGGCGGCCTCCGGTTCGTTCTCTTCCTCGCCGTCGCCGCCGCCCTGCCGCTGAGCCTTCTCCTGAGACATCTCGCCTCCCGGTGGGTTGAAGTCCCGAACTCCCCCGGAATCGGGGGCGTCCTGCCTTGAACACTACCTATCCGACCACTCGTTCGCCCACGCCCAGCTGGGCGTCTTTGACGATCTTTCCGACTACCTGACGTGCGCGAAACGTGGTCGTAGCGGGTCACCCCTTCGTCAGCGAGTCGACCAGTTCCTCGGCGCTGTTGCTGGCTTCCAGCAGAGCGCCGACGTGGGCCTTGGTGCCGCGCAGCGGTTCCAACGTCGGGATGCGCACCAGGGATTCCCGGCCGAGGTCGAAGATGACCGAGTCCCAGGACGCGGCGGCGACCTCCGACGGGTAGCGCTCCAGGCATCGGCCGCGGAAGTAGGCGCGGGTGTCCTCCGGCGGGGCGGCGACGGCTTCCTGCACCTCTTCCTCGCTGACCAGGCGTTTCATCGAACCCCGGGTGACCAGCCGGTTGTAGAGGCCCTTGTCCAGCCGCACGTCCGAGTACTGCAGGTCGATCATGTGCAGCCGGGGCGAGGCCCAGCCCAGGCCGTCGCGGCTGCGGTAGCTCTCCATCAGCCGCAGCTTGGCCGGCCAGTCGAGCCTGTCGGCGCAGGACATGGGGTCGTTGCCGAGCATGTCGAGCACCTCGCCCCAGGTGTTGAGCACGTCGCGCGAGGCCCGCTCGGCGCCGTTGGCGTCGAGGAACTCCGAGGCCCGCTCGTGGTAGGCGCGCTGGAGGTCCAGTCCGGTGAACCGGCGACCGTCGGCGAGCTCCACGGACTGCTTGAGGGTGGGGTCGTGGCTGATCAGGTGCACCGCCTGCACCGGGTCGGCCAGCTTGAGGTCGTCGAACCGCACCCCGCCCTCGATCATGTCCAGCACCAGCGCCGCGGTGCCGAGCTTGAGGTAGGTCGAGGTCTCGGCGAGGTTGGCGTCGCCGATGATGACGTGCAGCCGCCGGTACTTGTCGGCGTCGGCGTGCGGTTCGTCGCGGGTGTTGATGATGCCGCGCTTGAGGGTGGTCTCCAGGCCGACCTCGACCTCGATGTAGTCCGAGCGCTGGGAGAGCTGGAAACCGGGCTTCTCACCCGACTGGCCGATGCCGACCCGGCCGGACCCGCACATCACCTGCCGGGAGGCGAAGAACGGCGTCAGGCCGCCGATCACCGAGGTGAACGGGGTGTTGCGGGCCATCAGGTAGTTCTCGTGGGTGCCGTAGCTGGCGCCCTTGCCGTCGACGTTGTTCTTGTAGAGCTGTACGGGCGCGGTGCCGGGCACGCTGGCCGCGCGCAACGCGGCCTCCTCCATCACGCGTTCGCCGGCCTTGTCCCAGATGACCGCGTCGCGCGGGTTGGTGACCTCGGGCGCGGAGTACTCGGGGTGCGCGTGATCGACGTAGAGGCGCGCGCCGTTGGTGAGGATGACGTTGGCCGCGCCGAGGTCGTCGCCGTCCGAACCGTTGGACTGCTGCGCCGCCGAGCTCAGGTCGAACCCGCGCGCATCGCGCAGCGGCGACTCGACCTCGTAGTCCCAGCGAGCCCGTCTGGCTCTCGGGATCTCGGCCGCCGCCGCGTACGCAAGCACGATGTGGGTGGAGGTCAGCACCGGATTGGCGCTGGAATCGCCAGGCACGACGATGCCGTACTCCACCTCGGTTCCCATGATCCGCCGCATACCTCGCAGCGTACGGGGTATCGGCGACGGAGCAGAGTGCTTGAAGCCACAGGTTCGCCGATCGGGCCTTCCAGCGTTGCGCCGACCGGGTGGCACGATCGTGGTGTGGGCATGGGCGAGGAGCAGGTCGCGCTGTACGACGCGGCCGGGCGTGTCGTGGGCCGGGCGTCGAGGAGCGAGATGCGCGCGAGGGGGCTGTGGCACGCGGCGACGTCCGTGCTGCTGCTCTCCGGCGATGAGCAGCGCGTCTACGTGCACCGCCGCACCGACACCAAGGACGTCTACCCGGGCCTGCACGACTGCACCGCCGGGGGCGTGGTCGCCGCCGGCGAGGACCCGTTCGACGCCGCCCGCCGGGAGCTGGCCGAGGAGCTCGGGGTGCGCACCGAACCGGAGTTCCTGTTCCGCGAGGTCTTCGAGCAGAACACCGTCCGCTACCACGGTTTCGTGTTCCAGGCGCGCTGGGACGGACCCGTGGTGCACCAGCCCGAGGAGGTCGCCGAGGGCTGGTGGATGCCCGTCACCGAGCTGCGCGAGCGCCTCGACGACCCGCTGTGGCCCTTCGTGCCCGACGGCCGTCAGTTCACGCGGCGATGGCTGCGGGAGCGCGCTGCGCGCGCCTGAGCGGCGCTCAGTGCCACGGCAGCTGGGAGCGCTCGCCCCAGTAGGTCGCCGCGTCGGTGGCCAGTGACTTGAGCGTGGCCAGGTCCTGGTCGTCGAGCTCGACGCGCAGCGCCGCGAGGTTGGTCTCCAGCTGCTCGACGCTGGCCGGGCCGAGCAGCACCACGTCCGCCCACGGCTGAGCCAGGGCGTGGGCGACGGCGATGGCGTCCGACCCGACGGCGTGGCGGGAGGCGATGGCGGCGAACTCGTCCGGCGGTTTCAGCGCCAGCCGGCCGTTGGCCATGGTCTCCTTGAGCAGCACCCGCCACCCGCCGGTGTGCACCTCGTTGAGGGTGCGGCCGACCGAGGGCTCGGCGGTGTTCCAGGTGGACTGCACGGCGCTGAACAGCTGCGTCCCGCCGATCTCCAGCTCCCACGCCCGCTCGATGGTCTCGGGCTGCGCGGCGCCGCTGGTGGAGAAGCCGAGCCGCACGCCGGCGTCGCGGATGCGCGCCAGCTCGTGCTGCAGCTCCAGGTCCTCGAACAGCGGGCTGTCACCGGTCAGCGAGTGCACCTGGTAGAGGTCGATGCGATCGCCCAGCAGCGTGCGGGTCTCCGCCCACTGGGTGCGCAGCCGCTCCAGCGAGTGCTCCTTGACCTCGTGGACCTCGGTCTCGATGCGCCACTCGGCGACGTAGGCGTAGCCCCACTTGCTGGAGACGGTGACGTCCTCGTGGCCCCGCTCCCCCAGCCAGTCGGCCAGGAACTGCTCGGCGCTGCCGTAGGAGCGGGCGGTGTCGACCCACCGGATGCCGTGGGCGTAGGCGGCGTCCAGGACGGAGCGGGTGCGCTCCTTCATGGCCTGGGCCGTGCGCTGCTGGGGCAGCACGTCGGCGCGGCCGACGTTGATGTAGGCGGGCCGGCCCAGCGCGGCCAGCCCGAGTCCCAGCCGCTGCACCGGGTTCTGCGCGGGGATCATGCCCAGCAACGTATCCCGCCGCGGAGCCGCCCGCACGAGCTCGGGGCCGCCATCCCGGAAGGCGGGATGGCGGCCCCGAATCACCGTCGTTCGACCACGCGTGCGAGCGCGGCACCTGAGCTACAGGTACTGGCCGGTGTTGGTCGCGGTGTCGATCGCTCGGCCGGATTCCTGGTTCTTCCCGCTGACCAGGGTGCGGATGTAGACGATCCGCTCGCCCTTCTTGCCGGAAATGCGGGCCCAGTCGTCCGGGTTGGTGGTGTTGGGCAGGTCCTCGTTCTCGGCGAACTCGTCGATGATGGCGTCCTGCAGGTGCTGCACCCGCAGGCCCGGCTGGTTGGTCTCCAGCACCGACTTGATCGCCGCCTTCTTGGCCCTGTCCACGATGTTCTGGATCATCGCGCCGGAGTTGAAGTCCTTGAAGTACAGGACTTCCTTGTCACCGTTGGCGTAGGTGACCTCCAGGAACCGGTTCTCGTCGGTTTCGGCGTACATCCGCTCCACCGTGGCCTGGATCATCGCGTCCAGGCACGCGGCGTTGTCGCCGCCGAACTCCTTGAGGTCCTCCTCGTGGATCGGCAGTTCGGTGGTGAGGTACTTGGAGAAGATGTCCTTGGCCGATTCGGCGTCCGGACGCTCGATCTTGATCTTCACGTCGAGCCGGCCGGGGCGCAGGATCGCCGGGTCGATCATGTCCTCGCGGTTGGAGGCACCGATGACGATGACGTTCTCCAGGCCTTCCACACCGTCGATCTCGCTCAGCAGCTGCGGGACGATGGTGGTCTCCACGTCGGAGGACACACCGCTGCCGCGGGTCCGGAAGATCGAGTCCATCTCGTCGAAGAACACGATCACCGGCGTGCCCTCGGAGGCCTTCTCCCGAGCGCGCTGGAAGATCATCCGGATGTGCCGTTCGGTCTCGCCGACGAACTTGTTGAGCAGCTCGGGGCCCTTGATGTTCAGGAAGTAGGACTTCGCCTGACCATCGTCGTCGCCTCGCGCCGCGGCCACCTTCTTGGCCAGGGAGTTCGCCACCGCCTTGGCGATGAGCGTCTTCCCGCAGCCCGGTGGCCCGTAGAGCAGGACGCCCTTGGGCGGGCGCAGCTGGTACTGCACGTAGAGGTCGGAGTGCAGGAACGGCAGCTCCACGGCGTCGCGGATCTGCTCGATCTGCCCGGCCAGGCCACCGATGTCGCGGTAGCCGACGTCCGGCACTTCCTCGAGGGTGAGGTCCTCGACCTCGGCCTTGGGCACCACGTCGTAGGCGTAACCGGCCTTGCTGTCGACCAGCAGCGAATCGCCGGCCTTCAGCCCGGAGTCGGCCAGAGGTTCGGTCAGCCACACGACGCGTTCCTCGTCGGTGTGCCCCATCACCAGCGCGCGCGGGCTCTCGCCCTCGGCGTAGGACAGGACCTCCCGGAAGGTGCACACCTCACCGGTCTGCTCGAACGCACCCGCCTCGACCACCGTGAGGGCCTCGTTGAGGCGCACCGACTGCCCCAACCGCAGGTCCCCGGTCTCGACGTTCGGCGACACCGCCACCCGCATCTTGCGACCGGAGGTGAACACGTCGACCGTGCTGTCCTCGTAGGCGTGCAGGAACACGCCGTACCCGCTCGGGGGCTGGGCGAGGCGGTCGACCTCCTCGCGCAGTGCCATCAGCTGGCCCCGCGCTTCCTTCAGGGTCTCGGTGAGTTTGGCGTTCCGTTCGGTGAGCTGGCTCACTCTCTCGGATGCCTCGGCCAGCCGCTTTTCCAGCAGGCGCGCCTGTTGAGGAGACTCGTTGAGCCTGCGGCGAAGCAGTGCGACCTCGTCTTCGAGAAGACGGATCTGGCTGCGGAGCTCCGCGGAGCCCGCACCCTGCTCGCCGTCGCCCTCCTCAGGCCGGCTGCCGGGACGGTCGTGCTGCATATCGGCACCCTCCTCCCGTGCTCGTACCACCACGGTACCGGCGATCACCGACGACGGCGGCGTCGTGAGGTGTCCGCCGGATCGCCCAGCGTGCCACAGAAATCTCCGAATACACACGGTCTAAAGACGTTTGTTCCCGGCGCGTTGCATCCTGGCTGGTCGGGGCGGATACGGTGGGTTGTCGATCATGGTCCGTTCGATACTCCCGAACGACCTCCGACACCCCTGCGGAAACCCCGCGACCACGGGTTTTTCCGTTGCGCCACAGCGCTCATGTGCGCTCTGCGATCATCCGGGTTAACGACTCCGGCAACCGGGTGGCATTTTCCGTCCGGAGCCTCCGCACTTCTCCCATCATTTGGAACAACTCCGGGCGTCCGGACATTCCGGACTCCGTCGAGGCGGCCATGGAGTTGTAATCCGGATACTCCGCACCCGCGGGCCCAAAGGCTCTGGTCTACTTACCGCCGCTAGCGCACAACCGGCGTCGAATGCCGCAAGAACACTCCTGGGAGGAGTCCATGACCTATCCGCCGCAGCAGCCTGGACAGGGCGGGTGGGGGCAGCAACCCACGGGGAACGGATTCCCCCCTCAACCTCCCGGCGCCCCGCAGCAGCAGCCCAACTGGTACGGCAACCAGCACACCGGTTGGGGCCAGCAGGGCCCGGAGCAGGGACAACCCGGTCAGATGCACCCGGGTCAGCCGCAGCCCGCGCAGCCGCCGCAGGTCGGTCAGCCGATGCCACCGCAGTGGGGCAGCGAGTTCGGCCCCGGTTCGTGGTTGAAGGAGCCCGGCGGTTTCGGCGACGTCGAACCGCCCGCACCGCAGAAGTCGAAGCTGCCGGTGGTCCTCGGGATCGTCGCGGCCGTGCTGGTGCTCGCCGGAGCGGGCGTCGGCGTCTACTTCTGGCTCGGCAGCGGCCCGGGCGAACCGCGTCCGGTGGCCCAGGAGGTCGTGGCCAAGGTCAACGCGGGTGACTTCGGCACCGTCGGCGAGCTGTTCTGCGAGTCCAACAAGACCCAGCTCGACACCGCCATCGGCCAGCTCAAGCAGTGGAAGTTCGACGTCCGCCTCGGCGAGGTCACCCGCAACGGTGACAAGGCTTCGGCGGATCTGACCGGAACCTACGAGGCCGATGGGGCGTCACAGCCGGTGGACCAGACGATGGGCCTCGTCGTCGAGAACGGCGAGTGGAAGGTCTGCGACCTCGGCCAGTAGCCGGGGCGCATCGAGGGGAACAACAGAAAAGATTCAGGGGGAACACCAGTGACGTACCCACCGCAGCAGCCGCCCGGCCAGGGCGGATGGGGGCAGCAGCCCGGTGGCCAGTACCCGCAGCAACCCGGCGGGCAGTTCCCGCCGAGCGGCGGTCAGCAGTACCCGCAGCAGCCGGGCACCCAGCCGTACCCGCAGCCCGGCGGCGCCTACCCGCCCAGCGGGGGCCAGCAGTACCCGCAGCAGCCGCAGGCGGGATACCCGCAGCAGCCGTACCCGAGCCCGTACGGCCAGCCCGGCTACGGCGGTCAGCCGCGCAAGAAGAAGTCCCCGCTGCCCTGGGTCCTGGGCGGCGTCGGCGGCCTGGTCGTCATCGGCGTGATCATCGCGCTCGTCCTCGCCTTCACCGGCGGCCCGGGCGATCCTCGACCCGTCGCGCAGCAGGCCGTGGAGAGCATCAACGCGAAGGACTTCACTGCACTGCAGTCCGTCAGCTGCAAGAAGGAGCGAGCGGGACTGCAAGAGGTCATCGACACGATGGAGGGCAAGGGCGGCGACGTCGCCGAGCTCAAAAAGCTGGGAATGACGGACGCCGACGTCAAGAAGTTCGTCGACGGACTGTCCTTCCACGCGACCCTCGGCAATGTCGTCGACAACGGTGACAACACTGCCAGCGCGAAGGTCACCGGCGAAATGCGAGCGACCGGCCAGATCATGGGCAGGGATCTGAGCCAGATGCCACCGTTCCCGCTGGACGAGGATTTCAAGCTCGTCGTCGAAGGCAGCGAGTGGAAGATCTGCTGACCCGCTGACATCAGGGCGGCCCGGACCGAACGTTCGGTCCGGGCCGTCCTGATGTCAGCGTCAACCATGTGCGTTGGATCGTGACACCGCGCACGTGCTCGCAGGGGGTTCCAGATACCTACCGCCACAGATCCATCATTCCATCGGCTACCCCACTCAGACTGGCAAGAAATTGCCAGCCCGAAGTTTTCGAAGGACAGGCGAATCACCGAAGCACTACTCTCCACCTGTTCAATTCACGCAACTTCAGGGGAAAGTGTGCACAACACAGCAAGGCGATTTGCCGCGCTCTTTGGATCTGCTGCAACTGCTGCAGGAATCATGATCGCGATCTCCACGCCAGCACAGGCAACCGCTGCGGACTGTCAGATGTACCTGGCCAGCATGGGATACGAAGTGGGCCCGATCGTCATCAACAACTGCGACAACGTTGCTGATTCAAATGTTGGGACCCTTCCGGTGAACATGGGAATCTGCATTCAAGCACTTGCAAATCACGGGGTTAACCCAGACCACGCAAGTGAGGGATGCCAGCGAGCAAGGTGGTGAAGGGTCAAGCCCTGCACACCAACGCATAGGATTACCCCGATTTCACAGGCCGCAGAATTGATTACGTCGCCCAGTCAATTGTGCGTGGCCGCCGGACCGCTTCGAGAAATCGGATGAGGCGCTCCATACCCGAAGCGCCGGACGCTCGGCTGGTCTCCCAGCCGAGCGTCCGGTCTGCTCCAGTTCCCATAGATCACACGTTCTGCAAGGCCTTGGAACGCGCTTTACAGAGGCCGTTCCGCGTCGGTGTCAGCCCTTGCTGGGGCGGCGTTGGACGCGTGGTGGGGTGACGCCGTCGGCGAGGCGGCGGCTGGTGAGCAGGAACGCCGTGTGGGCGACCATGCGGTGTTCGGGGCGGACGGCCATGCCGACCACGTGCCAGGGGCGCAGCAGCGTCTCCCACGCCTGCGGCTCGGTCCAGTTCTGCTGCTCGCGGATCGCCTCGGTGACCCGGGAGAGCTGGGTCGTGGTGGCCACGTAGACGATCAGCACGCCGCCGGGGTTGAGCTTCTCCTTGACCAGCTCCAGCACGTCCCAGGGCGCCAGCATGTCCAGCACGATGCGGTCGACGGGCTCGCCGTCGTACTCCAGCAGGTCGCCGAGCCGCAGGTCCCAGTTCTCCGGGACCTCGCCGAAGAAGCGCTTGACGTTGCGCTCGGCGTGCTCGTGGTGGTCCTCGCGCACCTCGTAGGAGGTGACGCTGCCCTCCGGACCGACCGCGCGCAGCAGCGAGCAGCTCAGCGCGCCGGATCCGGCACCGGCCTCCAGCACCTTCGCGCCCGGCCGGATGTCACCCCACATCAGGATCTGGGCGGCGTCCTTCGGGTAGATGACCTGGGCTCCGCGCGGCATGGACAGCACGTAGTCGGCCAGCAGCGGGCGCAGCGCCAGGAACGAGGTGCCGCCCGCGGAGACCACGACCGAGCCCTCCGGCTGCCCGATCAGGTCGTCGTGCGCGAGCGCGCCGCGGTGGGTGTGGTACTCCCCTCCCTCTTCCAGCACGACCGTGTACTTGCGCCCCTTGGGGTCGGTCAACTGGACCCGGTCGCCGGGCTGGAACTCACCGCTGACGGTGCTGCTCAAGTGCTGCCTACCTTCTCCACGCTCGCCTGACGTGCTCGATGCACGGCGAACCATCGTCGCAGATGGGCAGGCCTCTACCCCCGGCGGGAGCGCAGTGCCGAGCGCAGGTCCTCGCGGCGGAGGACTCCGCTGGGCCTGCCCTCCTCGTCGATCACCAGGAACTGCCAGGCGAGCACCGCCTGGACCCGCTCCAGCACCACGTCCGGCGACTCGCTGTCCAGCAGGATCGTGTCCGCCTCGACCGGCTCCGCGGCGCGCTCGGCGGGTTCGTGCGGGGCGTGCGTGGCCAACCGCTCGGCGGCGGTCTGGTCGAGCAGGCCGACCGCGATGCCGTCGGCGCGGACCAGCACGACGCCGCGTCCGGCGGCGGCCATCAGCGCGTCGGCGACCGGGCTTTCGGCGGGCAGCTGCAGCACCGGGCGCACCAGGTCCGACAGCTCCAGGCCGCTGGGCCACCGGCGGCGCTGCTCCGCCTGGTGCTCGGCGCTGGCCCCGGCCACGACGAACCAGGCCATCAGCACGCACACGCCGAGCCGCAGCCACTGGTCGTCCGCTCCGCTGAACAACCCGATCAGCGCGTAGACCAGCAGTGCGACGGCGACGGCTCCGGCACCGATGACGCCGGCGGTGGTGCCCGCGACGCGGCGACCGGTGATCCGCCACAGCAGCGCGCGCAGCATCCGGCCGCCGTCCAGCGGCAGGCCCGGCAGCAGGTTGAACACGCCGACGGCCAGGTTGGCCACGCAGGTCTGCGCGACCAGCAGCCAGATCGCGCCGCCCGGCGTCATGACGTACCAGGCGATGCCGGTCGCGCCCGCCAGCACCAGCGACACCGCCGGTCCGGCAGCGGCGATCAACCCTTCTTGGGCGGGCTTGGGGGGCGTGCGGGAGATCTCGGAGAGCCCGCCGAGCAGGAACAGCCGGACGCGGCGCACCGGCAGTCCCATCCGCAGGGCGACGATGCAGTGGCCGAGTTCGTGCAGCAGCACCGACGCCGCCAGCAGCACCGTGAACACCGCCGCCAGCACGGCGCTCTCCCACACCCCGGCGCCCGGCAGGATGCGGCCCACCATCGGCGTGTAGAGCAGCACGATGAGCGCGGCGCCGAGCCACCACGAGGTGGACAGCAGCACCGGAACGCCGGCCACCCGGCACAACAGCAGCCCCCCGTCGTTGAGCCTGGGCCGGACGGGCGAGGAAGCGGTCGGCGGCATGTGCGAAGGGTAGTAGGTCGGAGGTAAGAGAGCTGTTACGCCCGGGTGGAGCGATCGGAGTTCTCGCGGATTTCGCGACCACGCCCCTCCCGCGCCGATCTCCTGTCAGGGGGTTTCGTTAGGGTCAGTGCTCATGGCTGAGACCGCGCAGCAGGAACCCGAGCAGGCGACCCGCCGGCGTCCGGCGCTTTCGCCGTCGCGGGCCGGGGATTTCAAGCAGTGCCCGCTGCTCTACCGCTTCCGCGCGGTGGACCGGCTGCCGGAGAAGGCCACGCGCGCGCAGGTGCGCGGCACGGTGGTGCACTCGGTGCTGGAGCGGCTCTACGGCCTGCCCACCGAGCAGCGCGACCGGCAGAAGGCCGGGGACCTGCTGGCGCCGGCGTGGGAGGAGATCCTCGCCGAGCAGCCGGAGCTGGCCGAGCTCTTCGAGGGCCCGGACGACCCGGAGCTGGCCAAGTGGCTGAAGTCCGCGAGCGGGCTGCTCGACGCCTACTTCGAGATGGAGGACCCGCAGCGGTTGCAGCCGGAGGCGTGCGAGCTGCGGGTCGAGACCGAGCTCCCCTCGGGCGTGCTGCTGCGCGGCTTCATCGACCGGGTGGACGTCGCGCCGACCGGTGAGATCCGCTTGGTGGACTACAAGACCGGCAACGCGCCGCGCGAGATCGGCGAAGCCAAGGCGATGTTCCAGATGAAGTTCTACGCCTTGGTGCTGTGGCGGTTGCGCGGCGAGATCCCCCGCCAGCTGCTGCTGATGTACCTGGCGAACAAGCAGAAGCTCGCCTACGCCCCCGACGAGGACGAATTGCGCCGCTTCGAGCGGACTCTCGAGGCGATCTGGCAGGCGATCCTGCGCGCGGGCAAGACCGGGGACTTCCGGCCGAATCCGAGCAAGCTCTGCGACTACTGCGATCACAAAGCCCTCTGCCCGGCGTTCGGCGGAACCCCGCCACCCTACCCGGGCTGGCCGGAAGACCCCGCCACCAACGAAGAGTCCATCCTGGACCGAACGGACTGACAGGCCCTGTCCCACAGCGGAACGAGCGTCAGGCAAGCGACGAAGTCGTTTCCTCTTTCACCACCTGAGCAACTTGCACCGCCGCGGGTTCTCAGACGTCTTCTGGTGAGGACAGCCGCAGCGCCGTGTAATTGGGCATACATCAGTCGCGGATCCCGGAGCCAGAAGGCGTCTGAGGTTCCGCTACCCGCACCGCCAAGCAAAAAGAGATCAGTCCTCGTAAGGGTCGTAATTGGCCGCGGTGCCGAAGTCGCCTGCCTGGCTCGGGTCGATGACCGCGAAGCGAGCGCCGGTGGGGTCCCGGAGCACGGCCACGCGGCCGATGCTGGAATCGTACGGGTCGACGCGGACGCGACCGCCGTTGGCGATGGCGGTGCGGACCAGTTCGTCCGTGCCGATCTCGGCGTCGACGCCCAGGTACAGCAGCCAGTGCGGGTGCGTGGACTCGGTGATGAAGTCGCGGATCATGCTGACCCGCGCCAGCACCGATTCGTCGCCCAGGTACCAGACCGAGTAGTCCGAGCGGTTCTCGGTGCCAAACTGCTCCGCGGTGTAGCCGAAGAGCTCCTGGAAGAAGTTGTCGGCGGTCTGCGCCTTGATGGTGACCAGCTCGGCCCACATCAGGGTGCCCGGCAGACCGACGTCGAACTGCCAGGACTCCTCCGGCTCCAGCAGCCCGAACTCGGCGTCGGAAGGACCGACCATGACGGCCTTGCGGCCCACCTTGGGAACCGAGTTCAGCGGGACGGTCTGCACCGCGCCGTGCTGCTCGGCCTCGGCGACCTTCTCGGCGCAGTCGGCGGCCGCGAGGTAGAGCCGCCACATCGACTGATCACCGGAGGCCGCGCGCAGGCTCGCC
Source organism: Saccharopolyspora terrae (assembly GCF_004348435.1). Classification (NCBI taxonomy): domain Bacteria; kingdom Bacillati; phylum Actinomycetota; class Actinomycetes; order Pseudonocardiales; family Pseudonocardiaceae; genus Saccharopolyspora; species Saccharopolyspora terrae. Next base: position 70,817 of record NZ_SMKS01000012.1, read on the forward strand.
ACCGGGAACCCGTCGCGCAGGGCGATGACGTGCTCCCCGGAAGCCGGGTCGGAGTGGGTCTCGTACTCCCAGTCGAACAGGTTCGCGTAGAACTCCCGCGCCCTGTCCAGGTTGGTGGTGATCAGCTCGATCCAGCAGGGCATGCCTGCGTAGAGCTGCCACTGCGGAGGCGTCTTCCCCGGGACCACTACTGCCATATGCGTGCCAACCCCCATGGGCGTCGTCCAAGATCGTCACGTTCGAAACTACCCCGCAGGTGTGACAACCGTGGAGGCGCCGGACGAACTCGCGCTCACCTCGCCCAGCCTCTCTCGGCGTGAGCGAGGTGAACACGATCGGGAGAACGGTTCGCCCGAATGGAGCACCAAGGCGCGGTTCTGGTCCGAACGTCCGCGATCGGCGTTCGGACCAGAACGGCCCGTCAGAGGCGGCAGGCCCGGATGTCCGAGGACAGGATCGCCTTCGCCCCCACGGCCGCGAGGCGGTCCATGATCGCCGGGGCGTCCTTGCGGGAGACCATGGCGCGGACCGCGACCCACCGCTCGTCAGCCAGGGGTGCCATGGTCGGCGACTCCAGGCCCGGGGTCATCTTCGTGGCGTCGTCGAGCAGGTCCTTCGGGCAGTTGTAGTCCAGCATCACGTACTGCTGCGCGAACACCACGCCCTGCAGCCGCGCGATCAGCTGGTTCTTCGCCTGCACCTGGTCGGAGTCGCGGCGTTCGATGACCACGGCCTCGGACTTGCAGATCGGGTCGCCGAAGGCCACCAGGCCGTGCTGGCGCAGGGTGCGGCCCGAGCCGACGACGTCGGCGATCGCGTCGGCGACGCCGAGTTGGATGGAGATCTCCACCGCCCCGTCCAGCCGGATCACCTCGGCGGTCACCCCGTACCGGGCCAGGTCGTCGGAGACCAGCCGCGGGTAGGAGGTGGCGATCCGCTTGCCCTGCAGGTCGGCCACGGTCCACTCACCGGCGTCGGCCGGGGCCGCGTAGCGGAAGGTCGATCCGCCGAAGCCCAGCGCCAACCGCTCGTCGACCGGAGCCCCGGAGTCCAGCGCCAGGTCGCGGCCGGTCAGGCCGAGGTCGAGCTCGCCGGAGCCGACGTAGATGGCGATGTCCTTGGGCCGGAGGAAGAAGAACTCGACCTCGTTGGCGTTGTCGATCACGGTCAGGTCCCGCTGCTCATGGCGCTGCCGGTACCCGGCTTCCGCGAGCATCTCGGACGCGGGACCGGCAAGCGTGCCCTTGTTGGGCACTGCAACGCGCAGCATTGAACCTGTTCTCCTCGTGTTCGGTGTTGATCTACAGGTAGCGGTAGACGTCCTCTAGGGACAGTCCGCGACCCAGCATGATGACCTGCAGCCGGTAGAGCAGCTGCGAGATCTCCTCGGCGAGTTCCTCATCGGACTCGTGCTCAGCGGCCAGCCAGACTTCGCCGGCCTCCTCCAGGACCTTCTTGCCCTGGGCGTGCACACCGGATTCGAGCGCGGCCACCGTCGAGGAGCCCTCGGGGCGGGTCCGGGCACGTTCCTGCAGCTCGGCGAACAACTCGTCGAAGGTCTTCACAGTCCTCGATCCTTGCATCCGTCCTGGGCGGGTTCGCATCGGACCCGTCCGTTTGCGGGCTCGATCACGGCCGATCAGCGGAAGCCGGTGGTGGCTTCCAGGACCGCGCCGAGCGTGTCCTTGATCATCGCAAGCGCGGCCCCGTGCGGGCTGGAGCGGCCTCCGGAGACCGTGACCTGGCCGGCGTCACCGCAGTCGTAGCGCACCGCCTTCTCCGGCCCTCGCAGCGCGCCCAGTGCGGACACCTCCGGCTCGGGCGTCAACGCCACCCGGACCACGCCGGGCTCGTCGCGCACCGCGCCGGCGACCTGCCGCAGCCGGTGGCCTGCGGGAACGGACGGCAGCGGAGGGGCGATCGGCTCGGCGGAGACCCGGATGTCAGCCGGGTCCCAACCCCACAGCAGGGCGCTGAGCAGCCGCAGCTTGGTCGCCGCGTCGCCCCCGGAGAGGTCGTAGCTCGGGTCGGCCTCGGCGATGCCCGCGCGCTGCGCCTCGGCGACGGCGCCGTCCAGGTCCGCGCCGTCGGCGAGCCGGTCGAGGACGAAGGTGGCGGTGCCGTTCACGCAGCCGGAGACCGCGCGCACGTCGAAGCCCCGCAGCACCGATCGCGCCAGGTCACCGGCGGGCATCGCGGCGCCGGTGGCGCCCGAGACGCGCACCGACCGACCGGCGGCGTCCGCCGCTGCGGCGAGCTCGTTCCAGTGCGTGAGCAGGTGCGACTTGGTCGCGGTGACCACGTGGGCACCCGCGTTCAGCGCCTGCAGCGCCTCCCGCGCCGCGCGGCCGTCGCCGTCGGGGGGCACGGCCTGGGCGAACACCCGCGCGCCGGTGCGCTCCAGCAGCTCGGGCAGGTCGGTGAGCGGTCCCCACACCCCCGCTTCGCGCTGGCGTTCCCGGCCGCGCACGGCCACCACCCGCAGGTCCAGGCCGTGCTGCCGCCCTCGTTCGGCGACGAGGTCGGCGTAGGCCCGGCCGACCGGCCCGTGGCCGGCCAGCACGATCGGGACCGGTCCGCTCACGCGGCCGGTGCGAGCAACTCGCCCAGCGCTGCGATGTCGACATCGGCCAACGAGTCGCGCAGCGTGCGGCGAGGACCGGGGGACAGCGGCACCTCGCACGGGATCGCCAGCACCGCGCAGCCCGCGGCCTCGGCGGAGGCCACGCCGGTGGGCGAGTCCTCGACCGCGACGCAGTCGGCGGGGTCGACGCCGAGCAGGCGAGCGGCCTTGAGGTACGGCTCGGGATCGGGCTTGTTCTTGCCGTCGACCTCGTCGCCGCAGACGGTGACGTCGAAGGAGTCGTGGCCCAGGGTGTCCAGCGCGAGGTCGGTGAGCGGGCGGATCGTGGAGGTCACCAGCGCGGTGCGCAGCCCCAGCTCCTTGGCGCGGGCCAGAGCCTCCTCGGCTCCCGGCCGCCAGGGCAGGCCCTCGCCGAACAGCTCGGTCATGCGGCGCGCGACCCAGCTGGCGGCGCCCGCGATCTCGGAGTTCCCGTCCGGCAGGCCCAGGTCGACGAGCAGCAGGCGCATGCTGCGGGTCATGTTGGAGCCGACCATGTCCTCGCGGGTCTGCTGCGAGAGGCTCCCGCCTCGATGCGCCGCGTAGTCGTCGAGCGCGATGGTCCAGAGCTTCTCGGAATCGACGAGCGTGCCGTCCATGTCGAACAGCACGGCGGCGGGCTGAGCCACGCGAACACTCCGTTCAATGAGGTGGAAGGACCACCTTCAGTACACACGACCATCTGTACCGATTCCTACCCAAAGTGTCCGAAGACTCCTCAGATGACGTTGCGGTGTTGCAGGTAGCGGAACATGAGGATGCCGGGCAGCACCGGGATCCAGTAGGTGAGCAGCCGCGACAGCAGCACGGCGGCCACGGCCGCGGTGGGCGGGACGCCCATGGCCCCCAGCCCGGCGAGCAGGACGGCCTCGACCGCGCCGAGCCCACCGGGCGAGGGCACCAGGTGGCCCAGGGTGTTGCCGACGACGAACACGATGGTCACCGCGGTCCAGGAGAAGTTCGGGTGCAGCGCGGCCAGCGACGTCGCCAACCCGAGCCCGGAGACCACCAGGTAGCCGAGCGCCCCGCCGAACAGCTGCAGCGCGCGCACCGGGTGCCGCAGCGTCTCCAGCAGCTCCCGGCTCACCTCCCGCACCGACGGCATGATCCGGCGCCGCCCCGGCGGGGACAGCACCACCAGCACCGCGACCAGCACCGCAGCCGCGACGACGACCATCAGCTGCCAACCGGGCAGCGACAGGTTGGTGAAGGTGCCCGACAGCCCGACCGCGAACACCCCGATCACCGACACCACGAACGCCACCGCCCCTGTCCCGGCCTGGTTGAGCAGCGTCACCCCCACCGCCAGCGGCCTGCGCAGCCCGAGCCGTTCCAGGTAGACGACGTTGATGCCGAAGAACCCGGCACCGCCCGGGGTGGTGCGCCCGGTGAAGGCCGCGGCGACCTGGACCTGCAGGGTCAGCCAGAACGGCAGCGGGATCCGGCTGGAGCCCTGCACCGAGATCGACGACAGCACCACGGCGGCGAACCCGGTCACCACCGCCACCGCCAGCCAGCCCCAGTTGGCGTGGCGCAGCGCCCCGACCACGTCCCGCGTGTTGGACAGCTCGGGGATGAGCAGGTAGACGGCCGCACCGACCAGCAGCAGGCTCAGCACGGTGGTCGGTCGCACGGGTGAGCGGAAACCGGGGATGGGCAGGCCGAGCCGGTCGGCGAGGGTCTCGCGCAGCTCGGCGAGGAAGTACCGGCCGCGCTGGGCCTGCGCGCGGATCCGGCGCGGTAGCGCCAGCGGCACCACGCTGCCCAGCGCCGCGCCCAGCGATTCGACGGGGAGCGCGGCGATCGCGCTGGTCACGGCCCTTTCGGTGCCGACGATGGCGGCCACCGACACCAGCGCTTCGGCCAGGTCCTGAGCGCAGCGGGCGTCGTCGGCACCGGGGTGGCTGAAGGTGAACGACAGCAGCCACGGCCGCCCCCGCTCGTCCACCAGGATGTTCTTGGCCCGCAGGTCGTGGTGGGCGATGCGGGCCTCGGCCAGCAGCGCGACCTGCTCCCACACGCCCGCCAGCAGCTCGTCGTCGATCTCCTCCGGCGACAGCTCCGTCAGCCGCCTGCCGGGGACCTCCCGCATCACCAGCAGCGCGGGCGCGTAGGGGACGTCGCCGGCCAGGACGACCTCGGGGGTGCGCACTCCGGCGCGGGCGGCGAGCAACGCCGCGTACGCCTCGTGCTCGACCTCGTGGTGCGGGGTGGACAGGCTCGGCTCGTCCTGCACGTCGAGCAGCATCAGCAGGCGCTTGAGCTTGTACCAGGCGCCGGCTCGCCGGCTGAGCCTGCGCACCACCTTGACCCGCAGCGGCGGCCCGTCCACGGTGTCCACCGCGAACTCGCGCGGTTGCAGCAGCCGGTGCCGGAGCGCGCTGATCGACACCGGCGCCAGCCCCGCCTGCTCGAGCTCGTCGAAGATGACCAGCTCGGAGACCTTCCGCCCCGGAGCGCCCCACACCAGGTGGCACAGCAGCCCGACGCCCCATCCGAGCAGCGCTCCCCCGACCGCGCCCAGCGGCAGGTGCAGGTCCAGGTGCACGACCGCGATCCCGGTCAGCAGGACCAGGCCCCAGCCGAGGTAGCGCGGGGTCCGTCCGAAGTACGGGGTGGCGACCACGGCCAGCACGGTCACCACCGCGACCTCTTCCGACGGGAAGGGAGGACCGCCGGGTCTCGCCAGCAGCTGGTGCATGAGCATCGCGACCAGCCAGGTCAGCGCACCGGAGCCGCCGCACAGCAGCGCCACCCGGATCCAGCCCAGGTAGGAGGTCGCCACGACCACGCCGACGATGCCCGCCCACGACCCGATCCAGGTCAACACCACCCAGAAGGGGTCGGCGACGCGCGGGAGGGCGATCAGCTGTTGGTGAACAGCGATCTCCACCGGGTTCGCCGGGATCAGCACCAGCAGCGCGCTCAGCACCAGCAGACCCGCGACCAGAGCTAGTTTGCCCAGGTCACCGGGGTGGCGGCCGATGGACAGCCGCAAGCGCGAACGCGGGGAGACACCGGTTCCCCCACTAGGCGCTGACGGACTCCGCTCCACGGGCACCTGCTCCACACAGACTGGTCTGACAAGCCTCGGACCAGCAGCAGGAACCGTCAAACCGGCACCTCCGCACCGGCCGGGCACGTGATCATGAAATAGGCGAGGAGGTAGCGCTCGGGGAGGGCTTAGGTCGTAGGCTTGCGCAGTGACCGATCGCGAACAGACGCCCGAACCGAACGCCGACCTGCCGCGGTTGACGGACCCGATCGTGGTCTGCGCGTTCGAAGGATGGAACGACGCCGGGGACGCAGCCAGCTCCGCGATCGAGCACCTGCAGCTCATCTGGGACGCCGAGTCGCTCAGCGAGCTCGACCCGGACCCGTACTACGACTTCCAGGTCACGCGTCCGACGGTCAAGCTCGTCGACGGCGTCACCCGGCAGGTCACCTGGCCGACGACCCGGCTGACGGTGTGCCGCCCGCCGGGGGCCGAGCACGACGTGATCCTGGTGCACGGCATCGAGCCGAACATGCGGTGGCGGGCCTTCTCCGCAGAGCTGGTCGAGAAGATCGAGAAGCTCGGGGCGCGCACGGTGGTGACCCTGGGCGCGCTGCTCGCCGATGCGCCGCACACGCGCCCGGTGCCGGTCAGCGGCACGGCCTACGACGAGGACTCGGCGGCGACGTTCGGCCTGGAGCGCACCCGCTACGAGGGCCCGACCGGGATCGTGGGGATCTTCCAGGACGCGTGCGTGCAGGCGGGCATCCCGGCGATCTCGTTCTGGGCGGCGGTGCCGCACTACGTCTCGCAGCCGCCCTCGCCGAAGGCGACGCTGGCGCTGCTGCACCGCGTCGAGGAGGCGCTGGACGTGGAGGTCCCGCTGGGCAACCTGCCGGACCAGGCCGAGGAGTGGGAGGAGACGGTCAGCGAGATGGCCGAGGAGGACGAGGACGTGCGCAACTACGTCCGCGCCCTCGAGGAGCGCGGTGACGCGGAGGTCCGGCTGACCGAGGCCAGCGGCGACGCGATCGCCGCGGAGTTCGAGCGCTACCTGCGCCGCCGGGGACCGGGCGGCAAGGGCCCGCTGGGTCCCGGACCGGGCTGAGCCCCTGATGCACGGACGGTCGACCGCGATCACCCGATCGCGGTCGACCGTTTTTCGTTCAGGCGGCGGCGCACTCGGCGATGAAGGCGTCGGCCACGTTCGGGTCCAGGAACCACGAGGTCATGTCGTCGGGGTTGGCGAAGCCGTCGGCGAAGCGCTCGCCGACCGCGGGCAGCTGCGCGGCCGCCCCGAAGATGTTGAGCACGTGCGGGGGCGGCGGCTGCAGGGCGGCGTTGGCCCACGAGGTGACGTGCTGGGCGAAGTCCCAGTAGCGGTCGAAGGTGCGCTGCATCCAGTCCCAGTCGAAAGCGCCGTCACCGCGGGCGAGGATGCTCTCCAGGTAGATCTGCGCGCTCTGGCAGGCGGCGTTGGAGCCCTGCCCGGTCACCGGGTCGTTGAGCACCACGCTGTCGCCGAGACCGAGCACCAGGCGGCCTGAGGGCAGCTGCCCGATCGGCTTGCTGACGGTCGGCGTCACCGCGCCGGCCAGGGTGCCGCCCTCGTCGGTGAGTTCGGCGTCGGCGAACCGCTCGTGCTCCCACGGGCAGTGCTCGCGCAGCAGGCCGAGCATCCGCTCCCACTGCCGCTGCGGTTCGGGCCGGTCGCCGAAGGCGTCCAGCGGACCGCCGGGAACGCCTTCCAGCAGCAGGATCTCGCAGGAGCCGTCGAGCGTGTGCCCGGGGTAGCTGATGACCTCGCCGAGGCCGGCGAGCGCGTTGAAGCGGGCGGCCGACGAGTCGTCCGGGTCGCTGGAGTTGTGCGTGCCGCGGACGTAGGCGACCGAGAGCTCGCGCTGCGGTTCGGTGTAGGGCGAGCGTTGCGCGTCGCGCTCGAACAGCGAACCGAGCTCGCCCTTGCCCGCCGCGACCACCACGAGGTCGAAGTCGGGCGCGATCTCGTCGAGGTCGGCCACCGAGACCTCGCGGTAGTCGATCGTGCCGCCGCGCTCGGCGAACAGGTCGAGCCAGGCGGGCATCTTCACGCGCTGGTCGATCGACAGCGCGTAGTCCTTCAGCGGCGCCATCCAGTCGATGACCCGCTCCCCTTCCGGGCTCGCGACCGACACGCGCAGGCCGGTGAGCTGGGGCGCGGTGTCGTCCCACAGGCCCAGTCCGTGCCGTCTTTCGATCTCCAGCGTCTGGTAGTACATCGACTGCGTCGACATGACGCGTCCGTTCCGGATCTGCTCCGGTGTCTGCGCCGAGATCAACGTGACGTCGTAGCTCTCGGCCTGCAGCGTGAGCGCCAGTTGCAGCCCTGCCTGCCCGGCTCCGACAATCAGGACTCTCCGCATATTTCCCCGGTCACCTTTCGAGCGTCCTCATCTTCGGAAATCTGGGCCCACGGCGACATTCCGGACGAACGTCGTCGCTCCCCGTGATGACGCGGTGATCAAATCAAAACCCGTTCGGACCTGTCCACGGACGCCGGAACTCGTTCTGCTCAACCGCAGATCAACGCTCCCGCCCTGTTCAATTGCCGTTTTTGCCAGAGCGGCCCGGAACGCGAAGAAGGGTGACCGGGAGCCCTCGACGGACTTCCCGATCACCCTTCGCTGATGTCGTGGAAGTTTACAGCTCAACTCCGAGCAGCGCGTCCACCGCCGTGCGGATCAGGGCCGGTGCGCCCTGGTCGTCACCGCCGGACACCAGCGCCGACTCCACCCAGGCGTCGATCGCGCGCAGCGCGCCCGAGGTGTCCAGGTCGTTGGACAGCGCGGCGCGCAGCCCCGCGATCGCCTCGGCCGCCGCCGGACCGGAGGTCAGCGCGACCGCCTCCCGCCAGCGGGCCAACCGCGCGGCACCGGCCGTGAGCGCATCAGCGGTCCAGGAGCGGTCCTGGCGGTAGTGGCCGTCCAGCAGCGCCAGCCGGATCGCCATCGGATCCACCCGGTCCCCGCGCAGCCGCGAGACGAACACCAGGTTCCCGCGCGACTTGGACATCTTCTCGCCGTCCAGCCCGATCATGCCGGAGTGCACGTAGTGCTTGGCGAACGGGAAGTCGCCGGAGAGCGCCTCGGCGTGCGCGGCGCTGAACTCGTGGTGCGGGAAGATCAGGTCCGAGCCTCCGCCCTGCACGTCGAACCCGAGCCCGAGCCGGTTCAGCGCGATCACCGAGCACTCCAGGTGCCAGCCGGGACGGCCCGCGCCCAGCTCGGAGTCCCAGGACGGCTCGCCCGGCCGGGCCATCCGCCACAGCAGCGCGTCCAGCGGGTGCTCCTTGCCCGGCCGGTCCGGGTCTCCGCCGCGCTCGGCGAAGAAGGTGTTCATGGTGGCCTCGTCGTAGTTCGACTCGGAGCCGAACCGGCCGGTGGCCTGGTGCCGGAAGTAGATGTCCGGGTACTCGGCGTCATCGGCCCGGTAGGCGGCACCGGAGGCCAGCAGCTTCCCCACTGCCTCGACGATCTCCGGGATGGACTCCACGGCGCCGATGAAGTCCGCGGGCGGCAGCACCCGCAGCGCCTCCATGTCCTCGCGGAACAGCGCGGTCTCGCGCATCGCGAGGACGACCCAGTCCTCGTTGTCCCGCTCGGCCCGCTCCAGCAGCGGGTCGTCGATGTCGGTGACGTTCTGCACGTAGTGGACCTGGTGACCGTTGTCCAGCCACACCCGGTGGATCAGGTCGAACGCCAGGTAGGTCGCGGCGTGGCCGAGGTGGGTGGCGTCGTACGGGGTGATGCCGCAGACGTACATCCGCGCTTCGGGCCCGGGCTCGGTGGGCCTGATCTCAGCGGCGGAGGTGTCGAACAGCTGAAGTGGACGTGGGGTGCCTTCCACCTTGGGGACGGAAACCGATGACCAGGGTTGCATGCATCCGACCTTAAACGTCCGGGACGAGGCCCCGCCTCCATCCGGGGCATCACCCGTGTCACATGCTGGGACGACCTGGGGAGCAGATCTTTCCCGGAAGTACTGGCATTCCGTTTCCTCCTCCCGTTCCGCCGATTTCCGGTCCAGCTGGAACGATTCCTCGGATTCGCCGCCCACCGCCACCTGCACGCCTGGGCGGAAATGGGTCTATCTTTTCTGCAGGTAGCCTGTTTTCCCAGGTCAAGCGGGCAACACGAGCCCCACGAGAGCACCGGGGAAACAGAGCGCGACACAAGCGGAATCGACGTTTTTCGCCGATCCCGAACGCTGGAGGCGATCGGTGAGTTCGGTACGCGTTGAACGGCTGTACAAGATTTTCGGGCCACAACCGGCCGAGAAGGTCCGGCTCCTGAAGCAGGGCTCCGATCCGGCGGACCTCGTGGCCGGCGGGACGACGGCCGCAGTCGTGGACGCCACCTTCACGGTCGCCGAGGGCGAGACCTTCGTGGTGATGGGGCTGTCCGGTTCGGGCAAGTCGACGCTCATCCGCATGGTCAACGGCCTGCTCGCGCCCACCGACGGCGCGGTGTTCGTCGACGACGTCGACGTCACCCACATGAGCACCCGCGAGCTGCGCACCGTGCGGCAGCAGAAGATGAGCATGGTCTTCCAGCACTTCGCGCTGTTCCCGCACCGCACGGTGCTCGACAACGCCGGCTACGGCCTGCGCGTGCGGGGCACCGACGAGCGGGAGATCATCGAGCGCGCGGGCGAGGCGCTGCGGCTGGTCGGGCTCCAGGGCTGGGAGCAGCGCTACCCGCAGCAGCTCTCCGGCGGGATGCGCCAGCGCGTCGGGCTGGCCCGCGCGCTGGCCACGGGCACCGACGTGCTGCTCATGGACGAAGCGTTCAGCGCCCTGGACCCGCTGATCAAGCGCGAGATGCAGGACCAGCTGCTGGAGCTCAACGCGCAGCTGGCCAAGACCATCATCTTCATCACCCACGATCTCAACGAGGCGATGCGGCTGGGCGACCGGATCGCGGTGATGCGCGCGGGCCGGATCGTGCAGATCGGCACCGCCGAGGACATCCTGCGCGCGCCGGCCGACGACTACGTGGCCGAGTTCGTCCAGGACGTCGACCGCAGCCGCGTGCTCACCGCGGCGGCCATCGCCGACCGGGACGCCACGCCCGCCGACGGAGCCGTCCCGGTCCCCGGATCGACCCCGCTGAAGGACCTGTTCGCGCTGATGAGCGACCGCGCCGAACCGCTCCTGGTGGTCGATGAACGGCAGCGGCCGCTGGGGGTGGTCACCCCCGCCGCGGTGTTCGCGGCGCTGAGCCACCGGGAGGAGACCTCCGATGCTTGATCCGGTTCTGCTCACCCAGCTGCCCAGGGTGCCGCTCGGTGACGCGTTCCAGGCCGTCGTGGAGTGGCTGAACAACAACATCGGCCCGGTCTTCGACTTCATCGAGCTGGTGGTCAGCGGCGCTGTCGCCGGCCTGACGGCCGCGCTGACCTGGTTGCCGGACCTGGTCATGGTGCTGGTGTTCACCGCGCTGGCGTGGTGGTTGCGCAGCTGGCGGTTCGCGCTGTTCAGCCTGATCGGGTTCGGCCTGATCGCCAGCATCGAGGAGTTCGACCCGGCGATGGAGACCCTGGGGCTGGTGCTGGTCTCCAGCGCGCTGGCGGTGCTGATCGGCATCCCGATCGGGATCCTGGCCGCGCGCAACCAGAAGGTCAGCCACGTGGTGCGGCCGGTGCTGGACCTGATGCAGACCTTGCCCGCGTTCGTGTACCTGGTGCCGGTCATCGTGTTCTTCAACATCGGTGTCGTGCCCGGCGTGGTGGCGACGGTGATCTTCTCGCTGCCGCCGGGCGTCCGGCTCACCGAGCTCGGCATCCGGCAGGTCGACTCCGAGGTCGTGGAAGCGGGTGAGGCGTTCGGCGCGCGAACCGGTCAGATCCTCACCGGGATCCAGCTGCCGCTGGCGATGCCGTCGATCATGGCCGGCATCAACCAGGTGATCATGCTGTCGCTGTCGATGGTGGTCATCGCGGGCATGGTCGGTGCCCCCGGACTGGGCACCAACATCTACGAGGCCGTCACCCGGGTCCAGCTGGGGCAGGGTTTCGAGGCCGGTTTGTCGGTGGTGATCCTCGCCGTCTACCTGGACCGGATCACCGCGGTGCTGTCGGACCGCTCGCCGGTCGCGCGGGCGGAGCGGAAGGCGGCCAAGACCGGATGAGCCCCGGCCTTGACCAGAAGGGCAGATGATGATGTCGCACAGCAGGACCAGACGGCTCTTGGCGCTGTTGGCCGCATTGGCCGCGACGTTGTCCCTGGCCGCCGGTTGCGGCGGGCGGGAGGCGCAGACAGGGCAAGAGGCCAAGCAGATCAACATCGGGTACATCGCGTGGGACGAGGACATCGCGGTCACCTACCTCTACAAGGAACTCCTCGAACGCCGCGGCTACACGGTCAACGCGACCGAGCTGGAGGCCGGCCCGATCTACGCCGGTCTGGCGCAGGGCAACCCGGACCTGTTCCTGGACGGGTGGCTGCCGTCCACGCACGAGGACTACTGGAAGCAGTACGGCCCGCAGCTGGAGGACCTGGGCGTGTGGTACGACCAGGCCACGCTCAACATCGCCGTGCCCAACTACATGACCGACGTCAACTCGATCGCCGATCTCAAGGGCAAGGGCGCAGAGCTGGGCGGGACCGTCACCGGGATCGACCCCGGCGCCGGGCTGAGCCGCACCACCAAGGAGGCGCTGCCCGCGTACGGCCTGCAGGGCGAGTTCACGCTGCAGACGTCCTCGACCACGGCGATGCTCGCCGCGCTGCAGAAGGCGACCGACGAGAGGAAGCCGATCGTCGTGACGCTGTGGCACCCGCACTGGGCCTACGCCCGCTACCCCATCAAGGACCTGCAGGACCCGCTGGGAGCGATGGGCGCGGCCGAGCAGATCCACGCCATCGGGCGCAAGGGCTTCAGCCAGGACTTCCCCGAGGTCACCGACATGGTCAAGAAGTTCAGGCTGACCGACCAGCAGCTGGCGAGCCTGGAGAACGAGATCAACAGCGCGGCCAAGGGCCAGGAGCAGGCTGCGGCGAAGAAGTGGGCCGATGCGAACCCTGACGTGATCAGGTCGTTCGCGGGCTGAGGCACCGCTCCTCGGGTGGCCGGTGGGAGCTTCCCACCGGCCACTTCTCCGCGATGATCACCTGCGGCGAGCGCGGGCCCTCGACGAACGGGCTGGTCGCGGCCGTCACACCGATTCGCCGGCCGCGGATCCCTCCTCCGCGGCCGGTGAATGGCGCGCGATCGCAGCGACTTTCACCGACGATCACCGGAACGTGCGATGGCGATTCGCTCGCATTTTCGAATCCTCGGGTGCACCATTGGCACATGAGTTCGAACAGGACGCCTCGGCCCAGAAACGCCCGATCGACGATCCGACGCCTCGTCCCACGACGGAACGACGGAGAGCCGGAGCCAACCTGACCACGACCGGTGTTCGACAACCGGTGGCCGATGCCGCCCCAACATGCCCCAGCGGCGCTTGTTCTTTGACAACTCCAGAGTGGGAAAACCAGCGACCGCTCAACGACGGCGCTTGGTGCGGAGGTAGTCGCCTACGACCGCCGCACCGAGCCCGTCGGAATCCGGGGCGAGGACCCGGCCTCCGCCGCGCTTGGCGACGACGTCGACGAACGCGGCGAGGCTGGGGTCCTCCCCCAGCATGAACACGCTCAGGGTGGTGCCCAACCGCTGCAACGCGTCCACTTCGGACAACGTGACGCTGAGCGTGTGCGGGCTGGGCGGGTACTGGAACACCGCTTCGCCGTCGGGTTCCAGGTGCGCGGTGGGCTCGCCGTCGGTGATCACCAGCACCACCGGCTGCGCGTCCGAGTGCCTGCGCAGGTGCCGACCGGCCAGCAGCAGCGCGTGGTGCAGGTTCGTGCCCTGCTCCCACACGCCTTCCAGCGCCGCGAGCTCGCCGACGTCCACAGTGGACGCGTAGCGGCCGAAGGTGACCAGCTGCAGGGCGTCCGAGCGGAACCGCGTCGCGACCAGGTGGTGCAGCGCCAAGGCGGTGCGCTTCATCGGCACCCACCGACCGTCCTGCACCATCGACCACGAGGTGTCCACGCACAGCACCACCGCCGAGCGGGAGCGCTGCTCGGTCTCGGAGACCTCCAGGTCGGAGATGTCGAGCATCGGCGAGTTCTCGCCCTCGGCCGCGCGGCGCAGCACCGCGTTGCGGACCGTGCGGACCGCGTCCCAGGGCTCCGCGTCGCCGTAGGTCCACGGCCTGGTCGTGCCCGTCAGCTCCCCGGCAGCTCCTGCGCGGTCGGTGTCGCGCTCGCCCCTGCGGGTCCGCAGCTGCGAGACGACCGATTGCAGGGCGTTCTCCCCGAGCCTGCGCATCGCGCGGGGGCTCAACCGCAGGCTGCCGTCCGGTGCGCGCTGCAGCAGCCCCTGATCGCGCAGCTGGCGCTCGATGTCCGACAGGCGTTGGGCGTCGACGACGGCCTGCGGGCCGAGCTGGCGCTGCAGGGCCTCCAGGTCGATGTCCTCCAGGCTCGCGCCCGGGTACGACTGGCCCAGCTGCTCGGCCAGTCGATCCATCTCGCCCAGTTCGGCCATCGCCGCGGTGGCCTCGGCCATGCCCATCGGCTGGTCACCGCGGAAGCGCGCCCGGCCGTTCCAGTCCTCGCCGGGGCGCAACCCCTGCAGCTGGCGGTCGATCTGCTGCAACGCCTGCGCGATGCGGGGATCGCCGAAAGCCTGCTGGGACAAGGCCATCAGCTCGTCGCGCTGCTGCTCGCTCATCGAGTTGAGCATCCGCTGCGCGGCCGCCGACCGCGCCGCCAAGGCGTCGATCAGCTCGTCCACGTCGCGCGGGTTCTCCGGGAAGGACTCGCCGTGCCGTCCCATGAACTCGTCGAACTTCGACCGGATGTCCTCATCACCGCGGGCGTGCGCGGCGAGCAGGTTCGACAGGTCGTCGAGCATCTCGCGCACCCGCTCGACGTCCTCCGGCGAGACCTGCTGCATGGCCTCCTTCATGCCCTCGAAGCGCTGTTCGAGGACTTCGGTGCCCAGCATCTGCCGGATCTCCTCGAAGGTCTCGCGGGCTTCGGAGGAACGCCAGTCGTACTCCGACAGCTCGTTGACCTGACCGGCCACGTCCGGCGGCAGGGCGCTCAACTGCAGTTCGCGGAACCGGGCGTCCTCGGTCGTGTCGGCCGACAGCGCCAGCCGCTCCTGCTCCAGAGCGCGGTCCAGCATCCTGCGGACCTCGGAGATCGTGCCGTCCAGCCGGTGCCTGCGCTGCATCTCGCTGCGGCGCTGCCACAACCGGCGGGTCAGCTCGTCCAGGCCCGCGGAATCCCGGGTGCCGGTGCGCAGCAGCTCCTCCAGCGCCGAGCGCGGGGAGGCTCCCTCCATCACGTCCCGGCCGATCTGGTCGAGCGCCTCGCGCAGGTCGACCGGTGGCTGCAGCGGGTCCGGCCCGCCGTGCCACGCCGAGTACCGGTAGCGGGGACTCATCAGCTGTACACCGAGCGGTCGTCGTCGGAGTCCTTGCCCAGCCGCTTGGCCAGGTACAGCGATTCCAGGGCCAGCTCCACCGCGCTGGCGATGCGACCGGGCGGGTCCTCCGCGCGCACACCGGCGCGTTCGGCGACCTGGTGCAGCACCGGGAGTTCCGGGAGCGCCGTGAGCACGTCCTTGCCCGCGATCTGCTCGCCGGTGGCCACCGGGTGCCCGTCCACCACGGCGTCGGCCAGCGACTGCAGGTCCAGGCCGGCGAACAGGCCCCGCGCGGTGTCGGCGACGGACCGGCGCAGCAGGTAGCCCAGCAGCTCGTCCTCGCGGCCCTCCTCGCCGGCCTCGAACT
This sequence comes from Saccharopolyspora terrae, assembly GCF_004348435.1. Taxonomy (NCBI): domain Bacteria; kingdom Bacillati; phylum Actinomycetota; class Actinomycetes; order Pseudonocardiales; family Pseudonocardiaceae; genus Saccharopolyspora; species Saccharopolyspora terrae. The sequence continues at coordinate 86,266 of NZ_SMKS01000012.1, forward strand.
CGATCTTGCCGCGCAGCACGGCGGGCACCGCCGCGAGGTCGACCGGTCGCGCCACGGCCGGATCCTCCCCGGTCAGCGCCGACCGGTGCAGGGCAGCGGCGGCGACGGTCTCGGCAGCTGCGATGGCGAACCGGGCGGACACGCCCGAGCGCTGGTCCACCGCGCTGGATTCGCGCAGGTGGTCCACGAAGCGGGCCAGCACCTCCAGCAGGTGGTCACCGACCTCGGCGGGCAAGTCCGCTTCCTGGCGCATCAACGACACCTCGTCGTCGATCTCCATCGGGTAGTGCGTGCGGATCTCGGCGCCGAAGCGGTCCTTGAGCGGGGTGATGATGCGCCCGCGGTTGGTGTAGTCCTCGGGGTTCGCGGTGGCGACGAGCAGCACGTCCAGCGGCAACCGCAGGCTGTAGCCGCGGATCTGGATGTCGCGCTCCTCCATGACGTTCAGCAGCGCGACCTGGATCCGCTCCGCGAGGTCCGGGAGCTCGTTGATCGTCACGATGCCGCGGTGCGCGCGCGGGACGAGTCCATAGTGGATGGTCTCGGGGTCGCCCAGCGAACGCCCCTCGGCGACCTTGACCGGATCGACGTCGCCGACCAGGTCACCGACCGACGTGTCCGGAGTGGCCAGCTTCTCGACGTAGCGATCATCGCGGTGCCGCCAGGCCACCGGCAGCTCGTCGCCCAGTTCGGCTGCGCGACGCAGCGATGCGGGCGTGATCGGCCGCAGCGGGTGCTCGCCCAGCTCGGAACCCTCGATGACCGGGGTCCATTCGTCCAGCAGCGCGTGCAGACCGCGCAGCAGCCGCGTCTTGCCCTGGCCTCGCTCACCGAGCAGCACCACGTCGTGCCCTGCGATCAGGGCGCGTTCCAGCTGCGGCAGGACGGTCCGGTCGAAACCGACGATGCCGGGCCAAAGGGCCTGCCCGGAGCGCAGCGAGGTCAGCAGGTTCGCGCGCATCTCCGCCTTGATGCTGCGAGGTTGGTGGCCGCTGTTCCGCAGCTCCCCCGCCGTGCGGGGCAGCCCTGGAGGTGGGGTCGGATTCGTCACGCCTACGACGCTACTCCGCAGGAAACGTGAACGCCGCCACTGCGCCCAGGATTTCGAATGCTGGACCGGAGGAGTAGAAAACTCCAGGTAACGTCATGTCGCACAACGCGGTAGGAGGCCCTGGTGGCTCTGGAAATCGAGGTGGATCCCGGCGAGGTCGGCTTCGACGCGGCCCGGCTGCAGCGGATCGATCAGCACTTCGAGAACTACGTCACGACGGGCAAGCTGCCCGGCTGGCTGGCGCTCGTCGCGCGCCGGGGCAAGATCGCGCACCTGTCCACGCACGGAATGCGGGACGTCGAAAGCGGCAAACCGGTTGAGACGGACACGCTCTTCCGCATCTACTCGATGACCAAGCCGATCACCTCGGTCGCGGCCATGATGCTCTACGAGGAAGGCGCTTTCGAACTCACCGACCCGGTCAGCGACTTCATCCCGTCGTTCGCCGACCTGAGCGTCTACACCGGAGGACCGGCGCGCAATCCGCAGACCCGGCCGGCCACCGAGCCGATGCGGATCTGGCACCTGCTCACCCACACCGCCGGGCTCACCTACGCGTTCAACTACCTGCACCCGCTCGACGAGCTGCACCGCCGAGCCGGCTTCGAGTTCGGCATGGCACCCGACCTGGACCTGGCGGCGTGCTGCGACGCCTGGGCCGAGATCCCGCTGCTGTTCGACCCGGGCACCCGCTGGAACTACTCGGTGGCCACCGACGTGCTGGGGCGGGTCGTGGAGGTCGCCTCCGGACAGCCCCTCGACGAGTTCTTCCGCACGCGCATCCTGGATCCGCTCGGCATGACCGACACGGGCTTCCAGGTCGCCGCTGCCGACGCCGACCGGCTGGCCTCGCTGTACGCGGCGGACCCGCAGGGCAAGGCGCGGCTGCACCCCAAGCACGAGCAGATGTACGACACCGCGTTCCAGCCGCCCAAGGCCCCCTCCGGCGGCGGCGGGCTGTTCTCCTCCGCCCGCGACTACCACCGCTTCACGCAGATGCTGCTGCGTCGCGGGGAGCTGGACGGCGTGCGGCTGCTCGGTGCGCGCACGGTCGACTTCATGACCCGCAACCACCTGCCCGGCGGCGCCGACCTGGAGACGCTGGCCATGGGCGCGTTCTCCGAGGTCGCCAACGCGGGCAAGGGCTTCGGCCTCGGGTTCTCGGTGGTCGACGACCCGCTCGCGGCCAAGGTGCTCAGCTCGAAGGGCGAATTCGCCTGGGGCGGCCTGGCCAGCACCGCCTTCTGGGTCGACCCCGCCGAAGACCTCACGGTCCTGTTCCTGACCCAGCTGATGCCCTCAAGCACCCACCCGATCAGGCCCTACCTCCACCAACTCGTCTACCAGGCATTGGTGGACTGAGGAGCTGCATCACCAGCGGTTGCTCTGCTTGGCGGTGCGGGTAGCGGAACCTGACACGTCTTCTGGACTCCGTGCGCCACTCCTGATGCATGCCAATGCACGGCGTCGCGGCGTACTCGCCAGAAGACGTGTCAGAACCCGCAGCGGTGCCGGCTGAGTCCCACACCTGGAACAGCGGCTACCGCCAAGCAGACAGACCGCGGAGCTCTAAAAAGCAGGCCAAGGAATAGCGGGCCAGTCTCCGGAGGGTTCCGGGAAGACTCCGGCGTCGAGCAGCCGGTCGATGCGGGTGCTGACCGCCTGCACTTCCTTGATGGTGAGGTGCTCGGACAGCTGTTCGGCGAGGTCGCCCTCCATGAGGGCGCGGACCTCGCCGAGCCGCTCGAGCTCGGCTTCCGGAACGGCCTCGCCGATCCAGCCCCACAGCACGGTGCGCAGCTTGTCGTCGGTGTTGAGGCTGATGCCGTGATCGACGCCGAGCACGCGGCCGTCGGGGGCGCGCAGGATGTGCCCGCCCTTGCGGTCGGCGTTGTTGATCACGATGTCGAGCACCGCGAGACGTCGCAGCTGCTCGTGGTCGGCGTGGGCGAGCACCACCGGATCACCGTCGGGGTCCTGCGCCCGCAGCACCTGCCGCCAGCCCTCGCGCACCTCGCTGGGGTGCGTGATGTCGACCAGCTGCGCGTCCTCGTCGGCGACCTCGTCGATCCACAGCTGCACCATGCCGGGCCCGAACGGCCCGTTGCGCAGCAGCGTCGGCGGGATCAGGTTCCAGCCGGTGGCCTCCGACAGCAGGTAGGACGACACCTCGCGACCGGCCAGCGTGCCGTCCGGGAAGTCCCACAGCGGGCGCTCGCCGCGCACCGGCTTGTAGACGCACTCGCCGGAGACCCCGTCGAGCTCGACCGAGCAGAACAGCGTCGCGTTGGACGCCTCCACGAGGCGGCCCTGGATCTCCAGATGCCCGTGCCGCAGCAGCTCGCAGGTCGCGGGCTCCTCGACGGCCACGGGCCTCAGACCTCTTCCGAGCGGCGGTAGCCGTTCTGGCGGGGGCAGATGTGCCCGGCCGGGTCGAGCGGTTCGCTGCACAGCGGGCAGGGCTTGCGGCCGGCGTTGATGACCCGTTCGGCGCGTTCGGCGAAGGCCCGGGCGTGCACCGGGCTGAGGAACACGCGCAGCGCGTCGGGCCCCTCCTCGGTGTCGTCGAGCACCACGGACTCGTCGATCTCCTCCTCGGTGACCGCGAGCAGCTCGACGACGACGGCCTCGGACTCGGCGTCCCAGCCCAGCCCCATCGTGCCGACGCGGAACTCCTCGTCGACCGGCACCGCGAGCGGTTCGGTGTCGACGAGGTCCTCGGGCGTGCGACCGGGCAGGTCAGCGTCGAACCGGCGCTGCACCTCGTCGAGGAGCGCGCCGATCCGCTCGGCGAGAACCGAGACCTGTTGCTTTTCCAATTGCACGCTCACCGTGCGGACGTCCTCGGACGCCTGCAGGTAGAAGGTGCGCTCACCGGGTTCCCCGACCGTTCCGGCGACGAATCGGTCGGGTTGGCGGAAGACGTGGATGACACGAGCCATGACCCCTCCGACATTAGGCCACCGCGTGCACGTCCTGCGCGGCTGGCCCCCGTTTTGTTCATCACCTTTCCGCACAACGCGGTGACCTGCGACGAACAGTCCCGCCGGGACGATGTTCCCGCCGTGTTCGCTGTAGGTGAACTGCGGCGCGTTGTCCTGACTGCCGATACGCTCGCGGCAAGATCAGGGGTGTTCGAACGGACCCGGATGGAGCACGCCGATGAGCATGCGCGAACTGACCCGGCCGCCGAGGCTGCAGCGGGGTGACACGGTGGCGCTGGTCGCCCCGGCCGGACCGGTGCCCGAAGAGCTGCTGGAGGCGGGGCTCGCCCAGTTGCGCGCCTGGGAGCTCGACGTCCGCGTCGGCAAGCACGTCCTGGACCGCCACCCCCGCCTGGACTACCTGGCGGGCACCGACGCGGACCGGGCGGCCGACCTGCAGGAGGCGTGGTGCGACCCGCAGGTCTCGGCGGTGTTCTGCGCCCGCGGCGGCTACGGCTGCCTGCGCATGATCGACCACCTGGACTTCGCGGAACTGGCCAAGGCGGGCCCGAAGGTTCTGGTCGGCTCCAGCGACGTCACCGCGCTGCACGAGGTCTTCACCGCCGAGCTCGGTCTGGTCACGATCTTCGCCCCGATGGTGGCGACCAAGGCGTTCGCCCACGACGAGAAGGCGCGCGGCCACCTGCGGCGCACCCTGTTCGAGCCGCAGGGCGTGACCATACTGACCGGTCGCAGCGCGCAGACCATGGTTCCCGGGCGCGCGCTGGGCGTGACCTACGGCGGCAACCTGAGCCTGCTCGCAGGCTCGCTGGGAGCGGGCGTGGCGGCTCGGCCTCCGGAACGCGGCATCGCGCTGCTGGAGGACGTCACCGAGGAGCCCTACCGCCTGGACCGCTTCCTGATCCAGCTCATCCGGGCCGGTTTCTTCCAGGGCGCCACCGGGATCGCACTGGGATCGTGGACCGACTGCGGCCCGCCGGGCGAGGTGTACGCGATGCTGGAGAACCTGCTGGGCGGCCTCGGAGTGCCGATCCTCTGGGAGCTGGGTTTCGGCCACTGCGAAGCCCAGCGCACGGTCCCCCTCGGCGTTGCCGCGGAACTCGACGCCGATGCCCAGCGCCTCTCCATCCTCCAGCCGGCGCTGCGCTGAGTACGGAGCCGGACCGCGCTTGATAGCTTCGGGATGTGCGTGTCCGGCCGATCTCCCCGCAAGCCCTGGTCGACGAGGTGGTGGAGCGCGTTGACGCCATCGCAGGGCGGTGGGCCCGGGTGGCCGTCGACGGTGCTCCGGCCGCGGGCACCGGTGATCTCGCCGATCGCCTGGTGTCCCCGCTGAGGGAACGCGGCCGCGAGGCGGTCCGGGTGCGCGCGACGGACTACCTACGCCCGGCATCGGTGCGCCTGGAGTACGGCCACCACGACCCGGATTCCTACTACCTGTCCTGGTTCGACACCACGGGGCTGGCACGCGAGGTCCTCACACCGCTGGCCGCGAGCGGCACCGGCCAGGTGCTGCCCGCGCTGTGGGACCCGGAGGCGGACCGGTCCCCTCGCCTGAACCGCGTGGCGCTGCCGGAACGGGGCGTGGCCATCGTGGACGGACCGCTGCTTCAGGGCGTCGGACTCGACTTCGACCTGGTCGTGCACCTGTGGCTCTCCGACGCCGCGCTGCACCGGAACACACCGGAGGACCAGCGCTGGACGCTGCCCGCGTTCAAGCGCTACACCGAGGAGGTCGACCCCACCGGGCTGGCCGACCTCGTGGTCCGCGTCGACCACCCCGACCGGCCCGCGATCATCGACAGCTTCGAGTAGGAGCGGCGGTGGCCGCTGCTCCAGGTGCGGCCCCTCAGGTTCCGCCACCCGCACGGCCGAGCGAGGTGATCACCGACCTCACGCCACGCGCCGGGTCGTGGTCGGCACCGCTGCGAGGAGCGTCTTGGTGTAGTCGTGCTGCGGATCGAGCAGGACCTGCTCGACGGTGCCGAGCTCGACGATCTCGCCCTGGTACATGACCGCGACGCGGTCGGCGATGTTCCAGGCGAGACCGAGGTCGTGGGTGATGACCAGCGTCGACAGCCCCCTGTCCACGCGCAGCCCGAGCAGCAGCGAGAGGATCTCGCCGCGCACCGTGGCGTCCAGCGAGGCGACCGGCTCGTCTGCGATGAGGACCTCCGGCTCCAGCACCAGGGCGCCCGCGATGACGACGCGCTGGCGCTGACCGCCCGAGAGCTGCTGCGGGAAGCGGGAGAAGAACTTCTCCGCCGGTCGCAGTTCCGCGGCTTCCAGGGCGGCGGACACCCGGCCGACCTCGTCGTCGGTGATGCCGTGGATCCTCAGCCCCTCGGCTACCGCCTCGTAGACGGTGTGCCGCGGGTTGAGGGCACCGGTGGGGTCCTGCAGGACCAGCTGGACCTTGCGGCGGTAGTCGCGCAACGCCGCCGCCCCGGCGGGCAGCGGAACACCGTTGAACCGCACCGCACCGCCGGTGGGGCGCTGCAGGCCGAGCAACGTGCGCGCCAGCGTGGTCTTGCCGGAGCCGGACTGCCCGACCAGCGCCACGATCTCGTTGGCGCCGACCGCGAGGTCCACCCCGCGCACCGCGCGCACGGCCTGACCGGACCGGCTGCGGAAGGTCACCGCGACGCCGTCGGCGGCCAGCAGCGGCTCACCAGCGGACCCGCCCTCGGTGAGGCGGAACCGCGGATCGCCCACCGTCGGGAACGCGTCGGCCAAAGCCCTGCTGTGCTCGTGCTGCGGTCGGCTCATGACCTGCTCGGTCGGCCCGTGCTCGACGACCTCGCCCCGGTACATCACCGCCAGCCGGGAGCAGGTCGCCGACAGCACCGACAGGTCGTGGCTGATCACGACCAGCGCGATGCCGCGTTCGGCGACCAGGCGCTTGAGCAGGTCCAGCACCTGCGCCTGCACCACGACGTCCAGCGCCGTGGTGGGTTCGTCGGCGATGACCAGCCGGGGGTCGCACGCCAGCGCCATGGCGATCATGACGCGCTGCTTCTGCCCGCCGGAGAGCTCGTGCGGGTAGGCGCCCGCGCGGTCGGCGGGCAGCTCGACCTGAGCCAGCAGCTCGGCGACCCGCTCGCTCAGATCGCCCTTTCCGCCGTGCAGCCGGATCGGCTCGGCGATCTGCTCACCGATGGTGCGCACAGGGTTCAGCGCGTGCATCGCCCCCTGGAACACCACCGAGGCACCGGCCCAGCGGACCGCGCGCAATCGGCCGAAGCTCATCTCGCGGACGTCCTCGCCGTCGAGCAGCACCTCACCGTCGACGCGGGCGGTGCGCGGCAGCAACCGCAGCACCGACATCGCCACGCTCGTCTTGCCGCACCCCGATTCCCCGGCCAGGCCGAGGGTTTCGCCCGCTTCCAGGCTCAGGTTCACCCCGGACACGGCGGGCTCGCCGGCGCCGCCGTAGGTGATCGACACGTCGCGCAGTTGCAGAATCGGACTCAACGTCGCCCCCGCAGCCTCGGGTTGAACACCGCTTCCAGCGCCCGGCCGCACAGCGTGAAACCGAGCACCACCAACACGATTCCCAGGCCGGGCGGCAGCAGGTACCACCAGGCACCGCCGGTGACCGCACCGGTGTCCATCGCCGACTTCAGCATCGTGCCCCAGGAAACCCGGCTGGGATCGCCCAGCCCGAGGAAGGACAGCGTGGATTCGGAGATGATCGAGCTGGCCACCGACAGGGTGGTGTTCGCGAACACCAGCGGCAGCACGGCGGGCAGCACGTGCTTGAAGATCACGTGCCCGTGCCCGGCTCCGAGCGCGCGGGAGCGTTCGATGTAGGGGCGGGCCTCGATGGTCAGGGTCTGGGCGCGCACCACCCGGGCCGTGTGCGGCCAGGAGGTGACGCCGATGGCGAGCACGATCGTCCACAGCCCGCGTTCCAGCACCGTCGACAGCGCGATGGCCAGCACCAGCGACGGCAACACCAGGAAGAAGTCGGTGAACCGCAGCAGGATTCGCGAGGTCCAGCCGCCGAAGTGCGCTGCGGCCACCCCGACCAGCGCACCGATCAGCACCGACAGGATCGCCGCCGACAACCCGACGACCAGCGAGACGCGCGCGCCCCACCAGGTCAGCAGCAGCACGGATCGGCCGGATTCGTCGGTGCCCAAGGGGTATTCGGCGCTGGGCGCCTGCAACGCGGCACCGGTAGCGCGGGTGACGTCCAGCCCGGTGGAGTCGGTGAGCAGCGGCGCCAGCACGGCCAGCAGCACGATCGCCGCCAGCAGCACCAGTCCCACCAGCCCTGCGCGGTCGGCCCGGAAGACCCGCCAGCCCTCGGCGAGGCTCGCCTTCCGCCGGGCGCGCACGACCTGGGTTGCGGTGGGGGCGGTCATGACTCGCGCACCCGCGGATCGATGACCCGGTAGAGCAGGTCTGCCAGCACGTTCATGACCACCACGCTTCCCGCCAGCACGATGAAGATGCCCTGCAGCAGCGGCAGGTCGGGCACCCGCAGAGCCTCGTAGGTCAGCAGCCCCAGGCCGGGCCAGGAGAACACCGTCTCCACCGTGATGGCACCGGCGACCACCAGCCCCAGCCGCAGGAAGATCAGCGTCACCGTGGGCAGCAGCGCGTTGGGCACGGCGTGCCTGCTGCGGACCAGGTCCTCGCGAAGTCCCTTGGCACGGGCGGTGGTCAGGTAGTCCTCGCCCATCTCCTCCAGCAGCGAGGAGCGCATCACCATCAGGTATTCGGCGTAGATGACCGCGAGCATCGTCAGCACCGGCAGCACCATGTGGTGCGCGACGTCGAGGATCTGCGGCAGGAGTTCCGGCGGCGTGTCGGGATCGGAGATGCCGCCGACCGGGAACAGTCCCGGGATCGGACCGACCCCGACGCCGAAGGCCATCAGCACGATCAGGCCCAGCCAGAACGTCGGCACCGACCACAGCGCCAGCGCCACCGAACTGGTGGTCTTGTCGAAGGCCCCGCCGTGCTTCCACGCCGCGCGCGAGCCCATCCACAGGCCCAGCACGATGGCCAGCACCGTGGCGGTGCCGACCAGCAGCACCGTCGGGCCGATGCGCTGCAGGATCAGCTCGCCCACCGGCCGGGTGTAGGTGTAGGAGGTGCCGAGGTCACCGCGCAGCAGGTTGCCGAGGAAGTCCAGGAACTGCTTCCAGAGCGGCTGGTCGAGACCGAGCCGTTCGCGCAGGTCCGCGATCTGCTGCGCCGTCATCGGAGCGCCGCGGGTCATGGTGCGCACCGGGTCTCCGGGCATCACGCGGAACAGGAAGAAGCCGAGCACGGCGACCAGCAGCAGGCTCACCAGCCCGCCACCGATCTTGCCGCCGACGTAGCGCAGGAGCCGGCCACCGTTGCCGGTGGCCGGTTCCTGGTCGTCCACAGTGGTCAGCAGGTCCGGCACGCGGTCACTCCCGGTCGTCCGCGGTGGCACGGCGCCGCACGACGACCACCACTCCCACCAGCACGATCACCACGACGAGCCCACCGAGGCCCCAGGCGACGGCGGTGTAGTTCGTGCCGTCGGAGCCGTTAATCGCCTCTTCGGTGGGCTCGGCGCCGTAGTAGCCCCAGTAGCCCTGCTGACCGGTGATCACGCCGTTCGCTGCCGGCTGCGTCGTGAAACCGTTGTACCGGTCGGTGCGGTAGGCCTCCAGCGAGTTGGCGTAGTACAGCACCAGCCCTGTCGCCTGGTCGTAGAACCGGGACTGCAGCTGCTTGACCAGGTCGACCCGCTTGGCCGGGTCGAACTCGGCGAGCTGCTTGCCGTACAGGTCGTCGTAGGCCGGGTCGCACTGCAGCGTGTCCGGGGTGCCGTTGCCGTCGGGCGTCGGTCGGGCGCCGCAGGTCTGCAGGCGCAGCACGTAGTCCGGGTCGGGGTTGGCCGACCAGCCGCTGATGACCATGTCGAAGTCGCCGGCGGTGGTGCGGTCGTTGAGCTGGTTGTCCGACACGGGCTGCAGCTCGACGTTGATGCCCAGGTCGGCGAGCCAGCGCTTGACGAACTCGCCGACCTGCGAGTCGGCGGCTTCGTCGCCGTGCAGCACGAAGTCGAAGTTCAGCGGTTCGCCCTGCGGCGTGCGGCGGATCCCGTCGGGCCCACGGGTGTACCCGGCCTCGTCGAGCTGGCGGTTCGCGGCGGCCGGGTCGAATCCGCGCGGCTGCGGCGGGGTCCAGTGGTAGTCGCCGAAGATCGGTGGAAGGTATCCCCCGCCGACCTGCCCGTAGCCGCCGAGAACCCGGTCGACGAGGGCCTTCCGGTCGATGGCGAGATCGATGGCCTGCCGGACCCGGACATCGGTGAGCGCGGGGTGCCCGCTGCCGATCGGCTGGTTCTCGCTGTTGGTGGCGCCGGGGTTGAGGATCATCTCGTAGAACCGGCGGCCCTGGCCCTTGACCTGCTTGATGTCGGCTTCGCCCTCCAGCGCGTCGAACTGCGCGGGGGTGAGCTTCTGGACCACGTCGAGGTCGCCCTTGCGCAGCGCCTGCACGGCGGCGTCGCTGTTCTTGAACTGGGTGAACTGCACCTCGGCGACCTTCGGCGCGCCCCGCCAGAAGTTCGGGTTGGCGGTGAGCGTGACGTCCTGCTCCGGCCGGTAACCGGTGAGCACGTAGGGGCCGCTGCCGACGACCGGCATCTGGTCGTTGGCGAAGTTCTCCACGTCGGCGACCTTGGACCACACGTGTTCGGGCACGATCGGCGCATCGATGGCCAGCATCGTGGCCTGCGGCGTCTTGGTGCGGATGACCAGCGTGGAGTCGTCCGGGGCGGAGACCTGGTCGAAGTTCTCCACGAAGTTGCCGTTGGCGGTGGACGCGGCCGGGTCGGTCATCATCCGGTTGTAGGTGTAGGCGGCGTCCCGCGCGGTGACCGGCTGACCGTCGGACCAGGTGACCCCGGGCCGGATGTGGAAGGTCCAGGTGAGCTTGTCCGGTGTGGACTCCCACCGCTCCGCCAGCTCCGGTTCCACGCCGAAGTCTTCGGTGCTGTAGGTGGTCAGCGTCGGGTAGATCACCCGGAAGATGTCCGTGGCGGCCAACGTGTAACCCAGGAACGGGTTGAGCGAGTCGATCTGCTGCTGCAGTCCGACGCGCAGCGTGGCGCCCTGCGGGCGGTCCCCGTTCTCCTGTGCCGACGCCGGTGCGGGCAGCAACGAGCCGACCAGCAACGCGGCCCCCAGCGCGACGAGTCGTCTACGCACGTGTGGCCCCCTTCGTCCTCGCGCGAATGGAAAGAAGGAACCACCTTTTCCTGCTGTTAGTCAATGCTTCACCGCGGGTTGTCGCGAACCCGCGTCACGCTCGAGCGCGAAACCGTTACCCGAACGCCGCAGATCGGGATGCCGACCCAGCGGGCGCCGAACCCGCGAGGGGCACGATCGCGTGTTCGGGCACGTCTTGCCGTGCGAGTTCCGCTACCCGCCCCGGCGGGCGAAACGACTGCGGTGAACCCGGTTTACAGGTCACCCCAGCGGGCCGGTTGCCACTGCACGCATTCGGGCTTGGCTCCGGTCCGGGTGAATTCGTCCAGGGCGGCGCGGAGTTCGCGGAACGACAGCACCGCGTTGCGCGGGAACTTCAGCGTGCTGCCCGCGTCGAACGGCAAGGCGGGCGCGTCCCCCGACGGCTGCGGGTTGCAGGTGTGCCAGGAGATCATGTCGCCTTCGACGTCCTCTTCGGTGAAGTTGAGGACCCCGAGCTCGCTCTCGGCATCGGTGACGATCCGGATCTGCTCGTACGGACCGGGCGCTTCGGGATCGGCGTGCGGCCGGTCCCAGACGTAGATGTGCCCGGCGCCCTCACCGGGCGAGCGCAGCAGCTTGTCGACGAGTTCGGCCTTGTCGTCCTCGTTCTGGGCGTAGTGCCGCTCGCCGTCGATGACCGCGGTGGTGACGGTGACGCCCAGTTCGGTGTTGCGGGCACCGACAGCCTCGGCCCGCAGACCTTCCAGGCAGGTCTTGGCCTCGGTCAACGCCCTCATCGCCGCTCCCTGGTGGTACACCAGGTCACCCCAGTACGGGTGACCGAGGACCTTGTTGAGGTCGTCGTAGACGGCGCGGGTGTCTTCGATCAGCTTGTCCAGGGCATCGACCGGTACGTCGGTCAGACGCGCGAAAACCACCGCGGGCGGTTCCAGCGGTGCGTGCGGGTCGGGCTCGTCCTGTGCTGGATTCGACATGCCTTCCCTGCATCCACTTCGATCACGGGTACCAGCGGGGGCACCCCAGGCGCAGCTCGTTCACAGTGAGGCTACCGCGAGTCATCTCTCGGTCCCGCAGCGCATCCGGTTGATCTCCGAACGGATCAACCGGCCCAGTCGCGCAGCACTTCCAGCGCCGGCTCATCGCGGGTGCCGCCGAGGGTCAGCAACGCGCGGGTGAGCCCCTCGGCGTCGTCGAGCCCGAGGTCTTCGACGAGTTCACCGGGCAGGCTGAGGGTCGACAACGCGACGCCGAGCATGCCCGCGTCGAGCAGACCCGCGCCGCGCCTGCCGATCCGGCGCCCGACCGCGGAGTGCAGCTGGACGGCGGTGTCGACGCTGGCCCGGCTGATCTCGCCGAGCGCGGTGCGCACCTCGGGGTTGCGGACGGCTTCCAGGTGCAGCTCGAACAGCGCGAGGAACTGGGAACGCGCGTTGCCCGACATGCGGCTCAGCATCGCCGCGTACAGCGCGGTGATGTCGTCGGGGCAGACGCCCTCGGGGATGTGGGCGCAGAGCGCTTCGAGCGCTGCGACGTGCCGTTCGGCGAGGTAGTGCGCAATGGCCTCGAACAGGGCGTTGCGCGTCGGGTAGTAGTTCTTGGTGGTGCCCTCCGGGACCCGCGCCTCGCGGTCGATCGCGCGATGGGTCAGCCCGCGGCCGCCGTCGCGCGCGAGCACCTCGATGGCGGCATCGGCGAGCAGTTCCCGACGGTTTCCTCGCTGCGTCATGCATCCCCTAGATCTCGCTCGAGTTGAGCAAGATCGTATCCCCGACACCACAGCGGTGGTGCGAGGGCACGCGGGGGTGTTGCAGCGCAGAGCGCTATTACGAGCCGATGATCAGCAACGGGTGATCATCGGACCACGCCGAGCTGCTGGGCGAGCTCGGTGATGCGGCGCAGTTGCGCGGCGCGCTCGGCCGCGAGCTGCTGCTCGGGATCGACGGCCTCGTCGGCCAGTGCCAGCAGCGACAACGTCTCGCGGACCGCGCCCTCCGGCGGAGCCGACACCGACTCGACCAGGGCGTCGACCGCGGCGTCCAGCCCGTCCGGGTCGACGACCTGGTTGGCCAGGCCGATCCGCATCGCTTCCTCGGCGGTGACCTCACGCCCGGTCACGCAGATCTCGACCGCGCGCGCGTAACCGACCGCGCGCACGAGCGGCAGCGTCCCGCCGAGATCGGGCACCAGCCCGAGCCCGGTCTCGGCCATCCGCAACCGCGCGTCGGTGGCCAGCACCCGCATGTCGCAGGCGAGCGCCAGCTGGAACCCGGCTCCGATCGCGTGACCCCGCACGGCAGCGATCGTGACCCGTTCCGGTTCCCGCAACCAGCTGAACGCCTGCTGGTAGCCGGCGATCTCGGCGTCGGACTGCTCGGTGGGGCGCTCGGCCAGCGCCGCCAGGCCCGGAGCGCCGTCCACCCCCTCAGGGCTGAACATCCTCCGGTCCAGTCCGGCCGAGAAAGCCCGGCCGGCTCCGCGCAGCACGACAACCCGGATCTCCGCGCTCAACGACCGGCCGATTTCCCGCAGCGCCTGCCAGGTGTGCGGGGTTTGCGCGTTGAGCTTGTCCGGGCGGTCCAGCGTGATGGTGGCACGCCGCCCGTGGATCGTGAGCCCCACACCGCCACGATCCAACAGGTCGGCGTCCACTACCGACTCCGCCAAGCGGACCTCCAGGCTGGACGGCACGACCGGGAACGGTCGGCCGTCGAGTTCACTTCTTCTTGGACCGCGTCGCGCCGCCACGGCCACGCAACTGCACGCCTGATTCGCTCAGAACCCGGTGCACGAAGCCGTAGGACCGACCGGTCGACTCCGCCAGTGCGCGGATGCTCGCCCCCTTCTCGTACTTCTTTCTCAGATCACTGGCCAGCTTGTCGCGCGCGCTTCCCGTAATGCGCGCGCCCTTCTTCAGCTCAGCCACGGTGTCCCCGCCTTCCCTCTGAGCAGGTCGGGCCTCGCGACCCCTGTCAGCGCAATGATCGAACAGGAAAGGCCCGAACGCCAGGCGATCATGGAAAAAAGATCGGCCATCGGTCGAGATGGGCACGCGGCGATCACCGGAATGCACTAATCCATCCGTAGTAGCCCGCCGTCGTGGTATACGGAGCGCTACGCCAACTGGACCAGATCCAGGTATTCGGCTGACCAGTGGTCCTCGGTGCCGTCGGGCAGCAGGATGACCCGTTCGGGCTCGAGCGCTTCCACCGCGCCGGGGTCGTGCGTGACCAGCACGACCGCGCCGTTGAAGCTGCGCAGCGCGTCGAGCACCTGCTCGCGGCTGGCGGGGTCGAGGTTGTTCGTCGGCTCGTCCAGCAGCAGCACGTTGGCCTGGCTGGAGACCAGCCCCGCCAGCGCCAACCGCGTCTTCTCACCGCCGGAGAGGGTGCCCGCCGGTTGCTGCAACTGCTCGCCCTGGAACAGGAACGTGCCCAGCAGGTTGCGCAGCTGCTGCTCGGGGGCGTCGGGCGCGGCAGAGCGCACGTTCTCCCAGACCGTGGCGTCGTGGTCGAGGGTTTCGTGCTCCTGGGCGAAGTAGCCGATGCGCAAGCCGTGACCTGGGACGACGGCACCGGAGTCGGCTTCTTCCTGACTGCCGAGCAGCCGCAGCAGCGTGGTCTTGCCCGCACCGTTGAGGCCGAGCACGACGACCTTGGATCCGCGGTCCACGGCCAGGTCCACCCCGCTGAAGATCTCCAGCGAGCCGTAGGACTTGGACAGGCCGTCGGCGGTCAGCGGCGTCTTGCCGCACGGGGCGGGGTCCGGGAAGCGGATCTTGGCGACCTTCTCCTGGGCCTGCTCGGCCTCGGCGGAGGCCAGCAGCTTCTCGGCTCGCTTGGCCATGTTCTGCGCGGCGACGGCCTTGGTGGCCTTGGCCCGCATCTTGTCGGCCTGCGTCATCAGCGCGGACGCCTTCTTCTCGGCGTTGGTGCGCTCCCGACGGCGCCGCTTCTCGTCGGCGGCGCGGGCGTCCTGGTAGCGGGTCCAGTCCATGTTGTAGACGTCGGCCTCGCCGCGGATGGCGTCGAGGAACCACACCTTGTTCACCACGGCCGACAGCAGGTCGATGTCGTGGCTGATGACGACCAGCCCGCCGTCGTGGTTCTTCAGGAAGTCGCGCAGCCAGTTGATGGAGTCGGCGTCGAGGTGGTTCGTGGGCTCGTCGAGCAGCAGCGTCGTCGCCGAACGGCCACCGGGTCCGGCCTCGGACGCGGCGAACAGGATGCGCGCGAGCTCGACGCGGCGGCGCTGACCACCGGAGAGCGTGCTCAGCGGCTGGTTGAGGACTCGGCCGGGAAGCCCCAGGTTGCTGCAGATGCGGCCGGCTTCGCTCTCGGCCGCGTACCCGCCGCGGGCGCCGAAGCGCTCCTCCAGGCGGCCGTACCGGTTGATGGCCTTGTCGCGCTCCTTCTCGTCGACGAGCTCGGCCATCGCGGTCTGCGCCTTCTCCATGTCGCGCAGCAGCTTGTCGAGGCCGCGCGCCGAGAGCACCCGGTCCTGGGCGGTCACGGTCAGATCGCCTTCGCGCGGGTCCTGCGGCAGGTACCCGATCTCGCCGCGGCGGGTGAGATCGCCGGCGTGCGGTTGGCCCTCACCTGCGAGGACCTTCAACGTCGTGGTCTTGCCCGCTCCGTTGCGGCCGACCAGGCCGACTCGGTCGCCGGGCTGGACGCGCAGGGTCGCGTCGGCGAGCAGGATGCGGGAACCGGCGCGCAGTTCCAGGCCAGTGGCTGAGATCAAGGAGAACTCCGGGTAATAGGTGGTCTGCGTGGCATGAGTGCGCCCACCGGCGACGAACGGGTGGGCGTGCGGGCGCGGAGCTAATCGACGCGCGGAGTGGCGCGGGAACGCACCAAGATTCGCTTGCTGACCACGGAGTCGAGTCTACCGGTCGGGATCCAGCGGATTTCGCCTGCGTTCAACCTCACTGCGGGTCCCGGACCTCGATCTCCACGGCGACCGCCCGCTTGGCAGCTTCGTCGAGGATCGCGCGGCGCGGTTCGGGCACGTCGAGGACGCGCTGCTCAGCGCGGTCGAACAGCTTGGTCAGCCGGGTGTCCTCGCGCAACGCCTGCAGCGCCTGCCGGTCGCCGCCGAGGACCAGCGCGTCGAGCTCGGCGGCCACCGGCAGGAGTGCCTTGGCGACGGCGTCGGCGGCCGAGGCCAGCGAGCGCGCCGACTGCCCTTCGCGACGGCGGGCGAAGCGCTGCTGGGACCAGCCGCCCGCCTTGTTCCGGCCGTGCACGAGGTGCCGGTCGGTGGTGGAGGTCTGCACGACGCCGTCGACGGCGACACCGATGCTGTGCGCGCCCAGCCGCACCAGCACCAGTCCGATCCGGCGGGACACCGACACGTGCTCCACCAGCGACGACACCGCGAGGCCCGGGTGCTCGACGTGCGGAGCCGGGAGCGGGCCGAAGGGCACGCGCACCGTCGCCGTGGCGCCGTCGGTGGCGGTGACCAGCACCGTTCGCGGTTCCAGCAGCGTGCTCGCGGCACCGCCGTGGGAGGCGGCGAAGCGCTCGAACCACCCGGCGACCCGGCCCGGTGCCACCTCCACCGCCCGCCCACCACCGGCCAGCTGACGAACCTTGCTCATATCCGACTCCGCTCAGAACTCGATCCTGAAGGCGGCGATAGCCGCTGCATCAGGTGTGGGACTCGGCCCGCACCGCCGCGGGTTCTCAGCGGTTCTCTGGGGAGGACAGCCGACACGCCGTGTATTGGCATACATCAGTCTCGGATCCCGGAGCCAGAGGACCGCTGTGCCTTCCCCGTTCGGGGTTTCCGCCACCCGCACCGCCAAGCAGGGTGATGTTTGAACAGCCTCAAAGGACGAAGGTGTCGTTCCACAGTTGCGTGGTGCGTCCCGACAGCGCTTCCAGCAGCGCGGCGGCCTGGTCGTCGGTGAGCGAGGCGATGAAGTCGATCACCGCGCGGCCGCGCGCCAACGTCGTCAGGTCGGCGCCCTCGGGCAGCATCTCGCGCGGCAGCTCGTCGAACTCCTCGCGGGCCAGGCCGAACAGGTCGCGCAGCCGGTGCGGAGCGACCTCGACCTCGTCGATCAGCCACTCGTCGAGGGCTTCGACGAGGTTGCTGATCAGCCTGTCCTGGCCGCGCTGGTGCAGGGCGAGGTCCGGGCGTTGCAGCACGAAGTGCCGGTGCACGAACTTGAGCACCTGCACCTCGTGCCACTGCTCGGGCGCGAGCGCCACGTGGCCGGAGCGGGGCTGAACCGCCCGGTCGACGCGGATGCCCTCGACCAGACGCCGGGTCCAGTCCGCGGAGAACCTGGCCACGGCCTGCTCCGCCTGCTGGGAGCGGTCGAAGGGCACCTCCAGCAGGTCGACCGCCAACTCGGTGCGCACCTTCTTCACCGCGTCGTTGAACGCTTCGTCGTCGGCGATCCAGCCGTCCTTGGCGTGCAGGCGGCGGCGCAGCAGCTCCAGCGAGGCGCCGGGCCGCGAGTCTCCGGCGGTGACGTGCTCCTCGGCGGCGAACTCCACGCTGTGGCCGAGCCATTCCTGCAGCTCGTGGTGCACGGAGGTGAACTGCAGGATGCCGACGCGGTGGAAGTCCTCCAGGTCGTGGATCGCGTAGGCGATGTCGTCGGCGGTGTCCATGATCGACGCCTCGACGGTCTGCTGCCAGTCCGGCACGACCTTCTCGAACGGGAGGCGCGCGTCGAGCAGGTCGTCGAGCTCGGTGCTGTAGGCGGAGAACTTCGCCGCCCCGGTGCCCGGTGCCCCGACCGGCTCCGACGCGCCGCGCGGCAGTTCGGCCGCCTGTCGGGGTACCGGCGAGTTCCTGGTCCACGGGTACTTCAGCAGCGCCGAGCGCACGGCGGCGGTCAGGTCCAGGCCCTTGCCCTCCACGCCGCGCACGTCGATGCGGGTGACCACGCGGTAGGTCTGGGCGTTGCCCTCGAAGCCGTCGGGCAGCGCGAAGCGCTCGCGCGCCAGCCGGTCCAGCACGCTCTCCCCGAGGTGCCCGAACGGCGGGTGCCCGAGGTCGTGGCCGAGCCCGGCGGCCTCGACCACGTCCAGATCGCATCCGCCGAGCTCGTCGAGCTCGGCTCGGGTGACGGGGTCGGCCAGCAGGCGCTCGGCGATGGCGCGGGCGACCTGGGCGACCTTGAGGCTGTGGGTGAGCCGGTTGTGCAGCAGCAGGCCTGAGCCGGACGGGCTGACGACCTGGGTGACGCCGCCGAGCCGCGCGAAGAAGGCAGAGGCGGAGATCCTGTCGCGGTCCGCGCGGAACGGGCTCGCGGCCAGGTCACCCGGCACGGTGTGCCCGGTGCGATCGCTGCGGCGGGCGGCGCGTGGTTGCACTTCCTCCATGCGGTCAAGGTATCGGCGGCCACCACGCGGGCCCCAGGGCGGGCGTGATCTGATGATCGGGTGGCGGATGTCGTGGTGGTCGGAGGCGGACCTGCTGGTCGGGCCGCCGCCTCGGCCTGCAGCGATGCCGGTTTGGCGGTGACGCTGGTCGATCCGGCGCCGCGCAGCGGCTGGGCGAGCACCTTCGGTTCCTGGGCCGACGAGCTACCGCCCGACGTCGCCGCGCTGTCGACGGTGATGGACCGCGTTCACCTGCACGGCACGAGCTCCCACGTGTGGCGGCGGCCCTACGCGGTGCTGGACAACACGGCGCTGTGGAAGCACCTGTGGCGCGCCGACGTCACCGAGGTGACCGGCCGCGCGGTCGCCGCCGAGCACGGCCCGACGGGTTCCACGCTGATCCTCAAGGACGGCAGGCGGCTCGCGGCAGGGGTGGTCGTCGACGCCACCGGACCCGCACGAGCGCTGTCCGGCGGACGACCGGCGCACCCACCTGCGCAGCAGACCGCGGTGGGCTGGATCGTCGACTCGGCCACGGCCGAGGCGTTCTGCGGCCCCGGCGAGGGCGTGTTCATGGACTGGCGTTCGGCGCCGCGCACGCGGGGCGGCTGGCCGACGTTCCTGTACGCGGTGCGGGTGGGGCCCGACCAGGTGCTGCTGGAGGAGACCTCCCTCGCCCGCCGTCCCGCGCTGCCGCTTGCTCTGCTGCGGCGCAGGCTCGCCGGGCGCCTGGCCGACGCCGGGATCGACCCCGAGTCGCGCCTGGGCGAGGAGCGGGTGCGGTTCCCAGTCGACGATCCGCTGCCCCGGCCCGGCCGGGTCGTGCCGTTCGGTGCCGCGGCCGGATTCGTGCACCCGGCCAGCGGTTTCAGCGTCGCGCGGGCGCTGCGCCGCGCCCCTTGGCTGGCGGCGGCGCTGTCCGGTGGTCTGGCGGGCGTGACGCCGGGTCCTGCCACGGCCGCGCGGGCGGGCTGGCAGGTGCTGTGGCCGCCGGACGTGCTGGCCGCGCACGTGCTGCGGCAGCGGTCGCTGCGCGCCCTGCTGTCGTTGCCGCCGGAGCTGGTGCCGGAGTTCTTCGAGGCGTTCTTCACCCTGCCCGAGGCGCACCGGATCGAGTTCCTCTCGGGTGAGGGCACCTCGGCGGGCACGGCGCGCGCCATGTCGGCGCTGTTCGCCCGGGTTCCGTGGAGCGTGCGCCGTAGGATCGTGCTGGGTGGGATGTCGTTCGGGCATCCCGCTGCGAAGCACGGTCTCGGCGGAAGTTGATCTGCGCCCAATTCCGCGATGAATAAGCGGTGAATTGGCATCCGCTTTTGCTCCGATCGCGGGAAGCGCAAATCACAATACTGTTTTTCGAGTCGCCCTATTCACACAACGTTCACGCTGCGTGCAGGCCTTTACCCGATAGGCTCTGGCCGTTGTCTACGCAGTGTGATCAGGCAGACTCGGAATGAGGTGCCCGGTGCCACGCACCGTTCGTCCGGCTGATGTTACGTGCTGCTCAAGCACGCTAAGTTGGTCGGCAAGAATGGCGGCGCTCCGCCGACGAGGAGGAGCTGAGATGTCGGTGAACAGATCGTGAACACGGTCGCTGGAGAAGCATGAGCCGGGGCAATATCGACTCCGTGCTCGCGCTGGTGGACGAAGTGCGCTTCGCGTTCCAGCCATTGATCAACATCAAGACCGGTGCCATCGTCGCGATAGAGGCGTTGGCCCGGCCGGCGGGCGCGCACGTCCAGGACCTGTTCCGGGAAGCGGCGCGCCTTCGTCGGCTCACCGAGCTCGATGTGGACTTGGCGGTGAACGCCGTGCAGGCAGCGGCGGAGCACGAATCACTGCTCCCGCTGCACGTGAACCTCTTCGGGGGCACCGTGGTCCACGACCACGACCGGCTGGGCTTGCTGCGCGAGAAGCTGCGCGAGGTCGGCAGGCGCGAGCAGGAGATCACCCTCGAGATCGGGCCGCCGTTCGCCCGGATCGACCCGGATCAGCTGCTGGAGGGCATCGGCAAGCTGCGTTCCGAGGGCTTCCAGATCGCCCTCGACGGGGTCGGCGACGGCGACATCCCGCTGACGATGATCGGTGACATCGGCCCGGCCACCATCAAGCTCGACCGGGGAGTCGTGCAGGGCCTGCCCGACGATCCGGCGCGGGTCGCCGTCGTCGAGTCGGTGCGCCACCTGTGCGAGGCCACCGAGAGCCAGCTGGTCGCCGAAGGCGTCGAGAGCGACCGCCAGCTCAACGCGCTGCGGCGCAACGGCGTGCGCCTGGTGCAGGGCAACCTGCTCGCACCGGCCGGCCGCAGGCCTCCGACGACGAGCACCGTTCCGGGCGTGGCAGCCGAGGTCACCGACCCGCACTCGCCGACGGTCAGCACCCTCGCCAGCGGCCCGCGCGTCACCGAGTTCCTCTCGCCCGCGACGGTGCTGTCCATGGACGTCACCGCCGACAAGGTGCGCGAGGTGCTGGCCGACCACACCGAGATCAGCGGTGTCGTGCTGGTCGACGAGCACAACCGGCCGAGGCACACCATCGACCGGAACCGCTTCCTGCTGGCGGTGACCGGCCCGTACGGGCACGCGCTGCACGCCAAGCGCCCGGCTTCGCGGCTGGCCGACGAGCCGCGGGTGGTCAACACCGGCACCACCGCGATGGAAGCGCTGAGCATGGTCACCCGCTCCGACCAGTACCGGATGTACGACGACGCGATCGTGGTCGACGAGGCCGGCCGCTGCCTGGGGGCGGTCCGGGCCGGTGACCTGATCCGCGGCATGGCGGAGATGAAGGTCGAGGAGGCCGCCGCGCTCAACCCGCTGACCCGCCTGCCGGGCAGCGACGCGATCGCCCGCGACGTGGCCCGGCGGATCGCCGCCGGGGAGATCTTCGCGGTGAGCTGGCTGGACATCGACGGTTTCAAGGCGGTCAACGACACGGCCGGCTTCTCCGCCGGTGACGACGTGATCCGCTCGATCGGTCGCAGCCTCACCGACGCGGCGGCAGCGCTGACGTCGGTGCAGGTCGGTCACGTGGGCGGCGACGACTTCCTGCTGGTGGCGGACCTGGACGACCTGGTCACGCTGGCCGACTCGGTGCTGGGCACGTCCCGCACCGCGGGCGACGTGGAGATCACCGTCTCGCTGGCCACTCTGGTGTGCACGACGCAGACGGTCTCCGACTACGACGAGGCGTCCAGCAAGCTCGCCCCGCTGAAGCACTACGCCAAGCAGCTCGCCGGATCGAGCTGGGTCATGTCCCGACCGGGCTCGGATCGGATCGAGGTCCTCAGGGGCCAGGGCCCCGGAGGACCCCCGACCCAGGTACCGCCTCTGACCAGCACCCCTCCCCCGCCGGTACCGCCCGCCCAGGGGCC